>NZ_JACYTW010000004.1:0-140024 GCF_014841395.1 Plantibacter sp. CFBP 13570
CGGAACGGGACCCTGCGGCTCCTCGCCGCGCGCACGGACGACGGCCAGGGCGGCCGCCACACCGCCCGCGGAGACGATCCCGGGTGCACCCAGGTCGGGGCCGTCGAGGACGACACCGTCGACACCACCCGGATCGACGTCGGACGCCGCGAGGGCCACGCCGGCCGACGAGCCCACGGCCAGGATGGTCCACCGGTCGTAACCGAGCTGCTGCCGGAGGTCACGGAGGTCGGCCGCCGCAGGCGCGACGCCGAAGTCGCTCGGCACGACGCCGTCCTCCTGCCAGGCCGCGGTGCAGGAGGCGAAGGCCGCGCCGACCGCGGCGACGCGGGTTGCACGGTCCCCATCAGCGCCGAGCGAGGCGCGGATAACCGCGGTCGCCGGCGCACAGTCGAGCGACGGCGTGGCGTCGCGACCGCCCCGGCGTTCGACGAACACCACGTCGCGGTCGGAGGCCAGCCCGCCCTCGACCGCGAGCTGCTGGATGTCGAGCGTCGAGAGCGCCGACCCGCCGGCGAGGTAGACGAGCGGCGGTCGCCCGGTCTCGAGGGCGGCCGGTACGAGCACGTACGGCAGGGTCGCCTCCGCCGAGTCCGGCACCGCGCGAGACAGGGGCACCGTCAACACGCCGCAGCGGGAACCACCGGGGACCGCGGTGACGCACTCGGCGGTACTGACCTCGGCGGTGACCATCGGCGCTGCACCGGCGGGCGACGCCGGCATGAGGAGGAGTCCGAGGGTGAGGGCCGCGACGGCACCTCGTCCGACGGCGATCGGTCGCCTCCGCGGACGGTCGATCCTGTGCATGTTCCCCCCGCTCGAGCTTCATCGCTCGGCCCATCCTGGCGGATCACACCACGCCTGCGGAAGAGGGCTTGCCCGCAATCCGCTCGTGTTGCGACCCGGGTGGCTCAGTCCTCGGCAGCCTCGTCGGCGTCCCACTTCGCGCTGTTGGCGCGCAGTCGCTCGAGTGCGTGCGAGGCCTCCGCAGCCGTCTCGAAGGGGCCGACGCGGTCGACGACACTCGACTCGAAGCCGAACTCGACCTGACCGGTCTTCGTGTTGTACCAGTACTGCTCGGATGGTTCCTTCGCCACGGCGCGTCTCCCCTGCTCGGTTAGGCTTGATCCTATGCCTTTCGACACCGCAGGTCACCTGATCCCCGGTCGCGTCGGCCGCCCCCGATCGGTGCCGGAGACGATCGTCCGCCCCGAGTACGTCGGCCGCGCCGCACCGGCCACCGACACCCGGGGCGATCTGTATTCGGCTGAGGAGATCGAACGCATCCGGGTCGCCGGGACCATCGCCGCCGATGCGATCCAAGCCGTCGGCGCGGCGGTCCGTCCCGGGGTGACCACCGACGAGCTGGACGCCATCGGACACGCGTTCGTCATCGGTGCGGGCGCCTATCCGTCGACGCTCGGGTACCGCGGCTACCCCAAGTCGATCTGCAGTTCGGTCAACGAGGTCGTCTGCCACGGCATCCCCGACGACACCGCCTTGCGCGAGGGCGACCTCGTGAACATCGACATCACCGCCTACCTCGACGGCGTGCACGGCGACAGCAACGTGACCTTCCTCGTCGGCGACGTCGCCGACGACACCCGTCTCCTCGTCGAGCGCACCCGGGAAGCCCTCAACCGCGGTATCAAGGCCGTCGCCCCCGGCCGGCAGATCAACGTCATCGGTCGTGCGATCGAGTCCTACGCGAAGCGGTTCGGGTACGGCGTCGTCCGCGACTTCACGGGCCACGGTGTCGGCCGGTCCTTCCACTCGGGGCTGATCGTCCCCCACTACGACGCCGCGCCGCTGTACGACACGGTGATGGAGCCGGGCATGGTGTTCACGATCGAGCCGATGCTCACGATCGGATCCCAGGACTGGGAGCAGTGGGACGACGACTGGACGGTCACGACCCGCGACCGGTCGTTGACCGCGCAGTTCGAGCACACGCTCGTCGTCACCGAACGCGGGGCCGAGGTCTTGACCCTTCCGAGCACGATCGACACCGCCGCAGCGCCCGCGGCGCTCTAGGCTGGACGCATGACGAACGCAGCTCCCCGGTCCGCCGTCGGCATCGATATCGGAGGGACCGGCATCAAAGGTGCGGTCGTCGATCTCACGACGGGTGCCCTCCTCACCGATCGGGTGAAGATCCCCACGCCGAAGGGTGGCGAGCCGAAGGACATCGTCGTGACGGTGCGGGAGGTGCTCGAGCAGCTGTCCCCGGCCTCCGACGGACTCCCGCTCGGCGTCTGCTTCCCCGCGATCGTCCGCAACGGCCGGACGATGTCCGCGGCGAACGTCTCCGACGCCTGGATCGGCCTCGAAGCCGAGCAGCTGTTCGAGCAGGGCCTCGGGCGGGAGATCACCTTCGTGAACGACGCCGACGCGGCCGGGTACGCCGAGACCGAGTTCGGGGCAGCCAAGGGCGCAAGCGGTCTCACGATCCTGACGACCCTCGGCACCGGCATCGGCACGGCGCTCATCTACAACCGCACGTTGATCCCGAACGCCGAACTCGGGCACCTGGAGATCGACGGCAAAGACGCCGAGACGCGGGCGTCCTACGCGGTCAAGGAGCGCGAGGACCTGAGCTGGGAGAAGTGGGCCAAGCGCCTCCAGAAGTACTACGAGCGCCTCGAGTTCCTCTTCTCGCCCGATCAGTTCGTGGTGGGCGGCGGCGTGTCCAAGCACGCGGACCACTTCCTGCCGCTCCTGAAGCTCGACACCCCGATCATCCCCGCCGTGCACCGGAACAACGCGGGCATCCTCGGCGCAGCCGCGCTCGCCGCCGGCCCCGCCGAACGCATCGCCTGAGCACTGCGCCACGCGCTGCGGCGGTTCCGTCGCAGCGCTTGGCGTGGGAGTGGGGTGTGAACGGGTCGACCGGTACGCCGGGTTCTGTCCCACGCTCTCGCGTTTGGACGGCCATCTCTCTCGGGACGACGTTGCCGCCGCCCTCTAGCGGTCTACCCGGGAACTTGGCGAGCAGCCTCAGCGTTCCCTGTTGACCTTGCTCCGGACGAGGTTTACCGAGCCGACCGGGTCACCCCGGTCGCTGGTGGGCTCTTACCCCACCGTTTCACCCTGACCGTGGTCGCCCACGGCGGTCTGTTCTCTGTGGCACTGTCTCGCGGGTCACCCCGGGTGGGTGTTACCCACCGCCCTGCTCTGTGGAGCCCGGACGTTCCTCGGCACCGACACCCGGAGGTCTCGGTGACGCGACCGTCTAGCCGGCCCGTTCACGGAGACGAGTCTACCGGCCCGCGACAACGGCCGTGGACCGCCGGTGTCGTGCAGCCAGCGTCCGGCTCAGATGAGGCCGGACTCGTCCGTTCGGACGACGATCGCGGCGCACTCCGGGCACTGCACGACCACTTCGGACGGTGCGGCGCGGACGGCCTGGAGGTCGTTGCCGGTGAGCGACATCTTGCATGCGCCGCAGGTGCCGGCGCGGAACAGTGCTGCACCGATACCGCCGCGGGCGCGGCGCTGGTCGTAGAGGGCCAGGAGGTCGGCGGGGATGCCGGGTGCGAGAGACTCGCGGTCGGCGGTGAGTCGTGTCCGTTCGGCCTCGAGTTCGACGAGTTCGGCGTCGCGCTTGGCGACGACCTCGTCGAGGAGTTCCTGGAGTCCGGCGCGCTCGGCGTCGACCTGGGCGACGGCGTCCTCCGCGGCCTCCACCCGCTCCATGACGTCGAGCTGGATCTCCTCGAGGTTGTTCTGGCGGTTCTGCAACGAGGCGATCTCGCTCTGCAGCGCTTCGACGTCCTTGACGGAGGTCGACGACTGGAGGCGGTCGGCGTCGCGCTTCATCCGGGCCGCGACGACGGCGACGTCGGACTCGATGCGCCCGAGCTCGGTCTGTGCGTCGTCGCGGACGCCGACCCGCTCCAGCCGACGGAGGCGGACGGTCTCGATCTCGGCCTGGAGCTGCGCGATGCGCGCGGCCTCGGGGAGGTTCGCCGCGCGGTGGGCGGTGCGCTGCACGCCGGTGTCGATGCTCTGCAGGGTGAGCAACGTCTTCTGGTCTGCTGGGCTGGCTTTCACGTCTGTTCCAAACTCTCGACTCATCACCCTACCGGCCGCGCCGACTACTGGGTGACGACGAAGTCCCACGGGTCGGTACGCAGCTCGCTGACCCGGACGTCGAGTCCCGGGAGCTCTCGTCGGAGCGCGTCGGCGGCCCCCTCCAGCCACAGCCACTCGCTCGCCCAGTGGGAGACGTCGACGAGGGCCGGCCCGCCACCGAGGAGTGCCTGCTCCCGGGCCTCGGACGCCGGGTGATGGCGGAGGTCGGCCGTGATGTACACGTCGGCCGCGCGGACCGCGGGGTGGGACAGGAGCGAGTCACCCGCTCCCCCGCAGAGCGCGATCCTCCGGACGGCCTGGTCATACTCCCCGGAGGCACGGACCCCGGTGGCGGTCGCCGGCAGGATCTCGGCGAGGGCACGTGCGATCGCGCCGAGCGTCGTCTCCTCCGGGAGGTCGCCGACCCGACCCAACCCGGTCAGGCCGTCGGCGGCCGGGACGATCGGAGCCGGGTCGTGGAGGCCGAGACGTTGCGCGAGGACGTCCGAGGTCCCGTCGACGACGACGTCGGCGTTGGTGTGTGCGGCGATGAGTCCGGCGCCGCCACGGATCAGGCGCGTGATGAGCGACCCCTTGTACCGGTCACCCGCCACGGTCGTGACACCGCGCATCAGCAGCGGGTGGTGGACCAGCAGCAGGCCGTCGGGGCGCTCGAGCACCTCGTCGACGGTCACGCCGACCGCGTCGATCGCCAGGAGCACATGCCCGACCGGCTGGTCCGGGTCGCCGACGAGGAGCCCCGGGGCGTCCCAGTCCTCGGCTCCGGACAGTGGCCAGAGGCGCTCGACGACCGTGTTGACCTCACGCAGGGTTCTCATCACCCGGCAATCCTAACCAGGCACCCTCGAGCACGCTCAGGGGCGCAGGACGAGCATGATCGCGAGGGCGATCATGACGACCGCGATCGCGACGTCGAGGATGCGCCAGGCCACCGGCTTCGCGAAGACGCCGCGGAGCAACCGAGCGCCGTACCCCAGCGCGGTGAACCACAGGATGCTCCCGAGGACCGCGCCGACGGCGAACCACCAGCGCCCCACCTCCCCGTGCGTGTTCGCGATCGAGCCGAGGAGGAGGACGGTGTCGAGGTACACGTGGGGGTTCAGCCAGGTGAGGCCGACCACGGTGAGCACCGCCGCCCTGAGTGAGAGGCCGTTGCCACCGCGGTCGGCGGCGAGACCGGACGGGGCGAGCGCACGGCGTGCGGCCAGCAGACCGTAGCCGAGCAGGAAGGCCGCGCCGGCCCAACGGAGGACGACGAGGACCACGGGGAACCGCTCCACGACGAATCCGATGCCGCTGACACCGGCGATGATGAGCACCGCGTCGGAGAGTGCGCACACGAGGACGACCGGCAGGACGTGCTCGCGCCGGATGCCCTGCCGGAGGACGAAGGCGTTCTGGGCGCCGATGGCCACGATGAGTGAGAGGCCGAGGCCGAGGCCCGCGATCGCGGCCTGCAGTGCGGAGGTCATCCTCCGACCGTAGGAGGCGCAGCATGATGAATCCAGTTCAATATTCTGATGAATCATAAGATCCTCTTAGGATGGATTTCCATTTCGAGCAACTGCGGGCCTTCGTCGCTGCGGTCGACCACGGCACCTTCGAGTCGGCCGCCCGGGAGCTGATGGTCACGCCGTCGGCCATCAGCCAACGCATCAAGACCCTCGAGCAGAGCGTCGGACGGGTCCTCCTGCTCCGGACCAAACCGATCACCATCACGGCGTCAGGTGAGATCGTGCTCCGCCTCGGCCGCGCGGTGCACCTGCTCGGTCACGACGCGGCGCTCGAGTTGCACGCCGACGACGCGCTCGCCCCCGCCACCCCGGCGGTGATCCCGATCGTCGTGAACGCGGACTCCCTCGCCACCTGGCTGCTGCCGGTGCTGGCGGACGTCGCCGCCCGGGAGTCGGTCGTCTTCGACCTCGCTCGCGAGGACCAGGACCATTCGACGGAGCTCCTCCGTGCGGGCAGCGTCATGGCCGCGGTCACCTCGAACGCCGAGCCCGTCCAGGGGTGCACGGTGCGGCTCCTCGGTCGGATGCGTTACCGACCGATGGCGTCACCCGCGTTCGCGACGCGCTGGTTCGAGAACGGTGCGACCGCTCAGGCGCTCACGGCAGCGCCCGTCGTCGTGTTCGACCGGAAGGACGATCTCCAGGACGCCTACCTCCGACGACGTGGCGTCGACCCCGCCACCCCGCCGCGACACCATGTTCCGGCCTCGGCGGACTTCGCGACCGCCGTCGGCCTCGGTCTCGGCTGGGGCATGCTCCCGGACGCGCAGTCCGACGCGCCGCTGCGCAGGGGCGAACTCGTCGTGCTCGACGAGACCGGCGGCGTCGACGTCCCGTTGTTCTGGCAGCAGTGGCGACTCCACTCCCGACTGCTCGAGCTCGTCACGACGGCAGTGGTCGACGCGGCCCGATCCTCGCTGCACTGAACGACTGCCGAGAGGTCCCGGAGAAGGTGCACCGGGCACCCACGACGGTGCAAGGATGGAGCAATGGATATCGCGTACACAGCAGTTGCCCATGCCACCGGAGGCGGACGAGACGGACACGTCCGCAGTGAGGACGACCTCCTCGACTTCGACACCCGTCCCCCGAAGGAACTCGGCGGCAGCGGCGAGGGCACCAACCCCGAGCAGTTGTTCGCCGCCGGCTTCGCCGCGTGCTTCCTCAGCGCCCTCCACGCAGTCGGGCGCACCGCGAAGCTCGACACGAAGGACGCCGAGGTGTCGGCCAGCGTCGGCATCGGATCGAACGGTGAGGGCGGCTTCGGCCTGGCCGTCGAGCTCGACGTCTACGTGCCGAACGTGACGCACGATGAAGCCCAGCAGCTGGCCGACCAGGCGCACCAGGTGTGCCCGTACTCGAACGCCACACGCGGCAACATCGACGTGACGGTGTCGATCGTCGACTGACGAAGCTCCCGCCCGCAAGGGCTGTCGATCGTCGTGTCCGCCGGTTACGCTGGCGGGCACGACGATCGAGAGGAAGCATCATGTCTGATTTCGGGGCGGTCGAAGGCATCCGTGACGAGGGCGCCGCAGCCATGCTGCCCGGGCTCCCGGACGCCGTGGTCGAGGACGAGTCGCTGGATGACGACGCGCCCGCCGAGGACGCAGCAGACGAATCCGGTATGGGTCTCGCCGGCTCAGGGACCTGACGCGCGGATCGAGCTCAGCGCAACATCGACGCGGCGATGACGCCGACGATGCCGAGTTGCAGTGCGAGCACGATGCCGATCGTGATGAAGAGCGTGCTCCAGAGGACGATGTTCCCCAGGAGGACGCCCACGAAGGCGCCGAATCGTCCGCGCGGTCGAGCCGTCGACCGCGCCACTTGAAGCCGCTCGGTCTGCGCGACCCGGGGCGTGGACAGGGTGAAGAGATTCGGGCTGGTGTCCAGGTGCGTGGTCATGCCACCAGTGTCCGTCGACACCCGGGGGCGGCACATCGGACGCCGGGGCGATCATCGTCCCCGCGGCGTCATCCTGTGAGCTGATCCTCCTCCGCCCGCGGGACGGTCGACCGTCCGCCGAACGGCGTGCCGGTCACACCTGCGTGAGTCGGATCCCCCAGGACAGCGACCACCGCTCGTCGGGCTCCAACCACCGGAGTCCGGTCCCGCTGTTCAGCGCATCGGCGGGAGCCGTCATGGGCTCGATGGCGATGGCCTGCGTCGGTCCGTCTGCCCCCGGGAAGTTCTTCGGCGTGTAGACCTGGACGAACCGGAAGTCGTCGTCCGCCCAGAGCTCGACGGTGTCGCCGTCCGGTGCAGTGAGCCGGTGTCGGACGGCACCGTCGACCTGCCGGACCGAACCCAGGCCGACGTCGATCGAGAGATCGCCCACTCGAGCGCCCGAGCGCAGATCGTACGGGGTCCCGTCGACGGGACGGGAGACGACCGGGATGCGCTGCTCGTCCGTCTCGAACCAGGTGTCGGCCGCCAGCGTCACGGTGAGGTCGGCGGTCGGCACGTCGCCGAGCGCCAGGTAGGGGTGAGCGCCGACGGCGACCGGCGCGGGGCGACTCGACCGGTTCACGATGGTGTGGGTCACCCGGAGGCCGTCGTCGTCCAACGTGTAGGCGACCGAGGTGTCGAGGCGGAACGGGTAGCCGTGCTGCGGGAACACCGAGGCGAGCAGGGTCACCGCGTGATCGGTGTGATCCTCCGCCCGGTACCCCGTGTTGCGCAGGAGACCATGGGAGGCGTTCCCGGTCGCCGCCTCGGTGACGTCGAGCTGCTGCGGTTCACCGTCGAGCGTCCACCGGGCATCCCGGACGCGGTTGGGCCACGGCACGAGCACCATCCCGCACCCCATCGGGGCGACGACGTACTCACCGAAGGACTGCACGAGGGTGCGTCCGCCGACCGTCAGTTCGCGCAGTCCGGCGGCGAGTTCGGTGACCGTCGCTCGGACCTCGCCCTGCGGACCGGCGTGGTGGAGACGGTACTGGGTTCCAGAGGCAGCGGGCATGCCGCCAAGCCTACGACGGACGTCCGCCAGGCGGGGTGGAGCCGTGTGACGCCGTCCACCGGTGGACGGCCTCGGCGATCCGGATCAGCCCGAGTTCGAGCTCGGCGAAGCCGGAGCTCAGGGGCGCGACCCCGATGCGGAGACCGTCCGGGTGCCGGAAGTCGGGGATCACACCCGCATTCCAGAGCAGCGGGGTGATCTCGCGGAACGACGGGTGACCGAGCGTCACATGACCACCGCGACGCGCCGCGTCACGAGGGGTCATCACCCTCACGCCGGAGCCTGCGAGGTGCTCGTCGGCCCAGGAGATCGCGAACGTGGTGAGCGCGACGGACTTCGCCCGGATGGCGGCGACCCCGGCGGACTCGATGAGCGTCAGCGAGTCCTCGAGCGGCAGCATGCCCACGATCGGCGGCGTCCCGCTGAGGAACCGGCGCATCCCGACGGCCGGCTGATAGGCGTCGGCCATGGCGAAGACGTCGGCGGCGCCCATCCACCCCTGGATGGGCTGGAGGAGCCGGCCCTGATGGCGCGCCGCGACGTAGGCGAAGGCCGGAGCACCGGGTCCGCCGCCGAGGTACTTGTAGGAGCAGCCCACCGCGAGGTCCACGCTCCACTCGTCGAGCTCGATCGGGACCGCACCGGCGGAGTGGCACAGGTCCCAGAGGACGAGTGCTCCCGCCTGATGCGCGATCGCGGTCAGCTCCTCGACGTCGAGCAGCGCTCCGGACCGGTAGTCGACCTGGCTGAGCACGACGAGTGCGGTCCGCTCGTGGACCACCTCGCGCAGCTGGTGCGCGGCGACACCGTTGACCGGGTCGGCGTCGATCCATCGGACGCGCAGACCCCGTTCAGCGGCGATCCCCTCGATCACGAAGCGGTCCGTCGGGAAGTTCCCCGCATCGATCACGAGCTCGTCGCGCCCAGCGGCTCCTCTGGCGGACGACGTCGCGTCGACCGCCGCGCGGATCAGCTTGTACAGCAGCACAGTCGTCGAATCGGCGACGACCGTCTGACCTGCTGCTGCACCGAGCACGACCGATCCCAGGCGGTCGCCGAGCGTCAGCGGCAGCTCGAACCAGCGGTCGTCCCACGACCGGATGAGCCTCGTCCCCCACTCCTCGGCGATGAACGACTGCAGCCGCTTCGCCGTGGCCCGCAACGGCCGCCCGAGGGAGTTCCCGTCGAGGTACGCGACGACGCCCTCGGCCGGGACGAACGCCGCGCGGTGTTCCGCGAGCGGGTCGGTCTCGTCGAGGACGCGTGCGTCCGGGCGGGCGGACGTGGTGGGGGCTGGGGCGTCGACCATCCTGCGACGGTAACCGCCACCAGTGCGTGCCGCAAGGAAGCGGACGGGACGCGGCTTGCTAGCGTTGCCGCATGCCCACCCTCCTGCACCTCGACTCCTCCGCCGATCTCGACACCTCCCGGTCCCGCCGGCTCTCGCAGGCCGTCGTGGACGCCTGGTCGACCGCCGACCCCACCGGCATCGTCGTCCGTCGCGACCTGCACCGGGATCCGGTCCCCCACCTCGCCGACGCGAGTCTCCACTGGGCGCCGGCCGACCGCCTCCCCGGCGCGAACCCGCCCGCCGAGGCCGAGACCCTCCAGCGCGTCCTGCTCGACGAGCTGCTCGGCGCCGACGTCGTCGTGATCGGCGCGCCGCTCTACAACTTCTCGATCCCGTCGTCGCTCAAGGCGTGGATCGACCACATCCACGTGCCTGGTGTCACGTCCGCGGACACGGGAGCGCTCACCGGCCGGCCGGTCGTCATCGCCACCAGCCGCGGGATCGCCTACGACGCGGGCAGCCCCACCGAGGGCTGGGATCACGAGGTGCCGGCGCTGCGGACGCTGTTCGGCGGAGCGCTCGGCATGGACGTCCACGTCATCACGACGAGTCTGACCCTCGCCGACCGTGATCCGGCGCTCGCAGCGCAGCTCGAACGGAGCGAGCAGGAGCTCGCCGAGGCCCTCCAGCTGGCGTCCGAGACGGGACTGCGGCTGGCCGTCTCGACGGCCTGAACGCCGAGACGACGGGCGGACGACGGATCCGACCCGTCTGATCCGGGCAGTGCTCCGAACTCCTGTCGAGCCACGATCAGGGAGAAGCACATGCCATCGAAGCACCAGACCGGCACCACGCGGAGCGGACGACGTCTCGTCTGGTTCGCGGCAGCACTGTCCGGCATCGTCGCAGCAGCGGTGTTCCTCGCGATCGCCGAGCTGGCGGCGCTGTTGTTCGCCCGAGGCAGCAGTCCTCTCCTCACGGTCGGATCGTTCGTCATCGACATCGTCCCGCGGTGGGCGAAGGAGTTCGCGATCGAGACCTTCGGCGGCAACGACAAGATCTTCCTGTTGGTGAGTCTCGGGGTCGCCGTCGTGATCGCCGCGGCGATCGCCGGGGTCCTGCAGCAGATCCGTCCACCGCTCGGTGTCGTGGTCCTCATCGCGGCCGGCGTCTTCGCCGGTGCGACGACCGTCACCCGCGCCGGTGCCACTCCGCTCGCCGTCGTCCCCGTGATCCTCGGTCTCGCGGCCGGCGTCGTGATCCTCATCCTCCTGAGTCGTCGCCTGCCGAAGCGAGCCGCGAACGGTTCGGACGACGAGCGCGCGGCGTTCGACCGCCGAGGCTTCTTCCGCGTGGCCGGCATCGCGGCGGCCGGTGCCGTCGTCGTCGGCGTGGGCGCACGCCTCGTGAACGTCACCACCTCGTCGATCACGGCCGTCCGCGACGCCCTCAAGCTCCCGGCGCCGAAGTCGACCGTCACGATCCCCGACGGAGCCGAGGCGGACGTCGACGGCCTCAGCCCGCTCTTCACACCGAACGACAAGTTCTACCGCGTCGACACCGCGCTGACCGTGCCGACGGTCGACCCGGCCACCTGGACGCTCACGATCGACGGCATGGTAGGCGAGCAGGTGCAGATCACCTTCGAGGAGCTCCTCGCCATGGGGCTCGACGAATACGTCATCACCATGACCTGCGTCTCGAACGAGGTGGGCGGCAACCTCCTGGGCAACGCGAAGTGGCTCGGTATCCCCGTGCGTGACGTCCTCAAGCGCGCGATGCCGGACTCGAAGGCCGACATGGTCCTGTCCACGAGCGTGGACGGCTTCACGGCGAGCACGCCGCTCGAGTCGCTCACCGACCCGAACCTGGACGCGATCCTCGCCGTGGCGATGAACGGCGAGCCCCTGCCGCTCGAGCACGGCTTCCCCGTGCGCATGGTCGTCCCGGGCCTCTACGGCTACGTGTCGGCGACCAAGTGGCTGACGAAGCTGACGGTCACGACCTTCGACAAGGACGAGGCCTACTGGACCCCGCGCGGCTACGACGCGAAGGCGCCGATCAAACTCTCCTCGCGGATCGACACGCCCCGGATCGACAAGCAGCTGCCGGCCGGACCGGCGAAGATCGCTGGTGTCGCCTGGGCGCAGACGGTCGGTATCGCCAAGGTCGAGGTCAGCATCGACAACGGCGACTGGCAGAGCGTCAACCTCACGACCGCCATCAACGACGACACCTGGGTGCAGTGGTGGATGGACTGGGAGGCGACCGCCGGTACGCACTACGTCGCCGTCCGTGCGACCGACAAGGCCGGGAACCTCCAGATCGAGGAGCAGGCGCCGATCGCTCCCAACGGATCCTCCGGTTGGCAGCGCACGCTCGTCCGCGTCGGCTGACGATACGCGGCTGACCGGTGCCGGTCAGCCGCGGGTGTCGACCGGCTGCAGCTGGGCGATCTTCGGTTCGCGGCCGTCGCCGGAGGAACGTCCGGTCAGGCGGCGCCCGATCCAGGGCAGCACGTGCTCGCGGTAGTAGGCCGCGGTGCGACGTTGACGCGGACCGGGCGGCGCCGCAGCGACGTCGTCGATCCCCCACTCCTCCGGGACCGGCACGTCGAGCGCCGTCAGCACGTTGCTCGCCACCCGGGCATGGCCGAGGGCGTTGAGATGCAGGCGGTCCACCGACCAGTACCGGAGGTCGGCGAGCGTCCGATCAGCCCAGTTGTCGACGAAGGTCACCCCGTCACGCGGATACCGCACCCGCACGGCCTGGGCCAGCTGCTCGCCGCGGCGGGCGAGGAGCGAACCCATCGGGATGTGAGCGGAAGGGTTCGCCCCGCTCAACAGCAGCACGTGGGCTCCACCGGCGCGCAGGCGTTCGACCGCACCGTCCAAGCGGTCGGCGACGCCGTCGATCGACACCCGCGGGCGCATGATGTCGTTGCCGCCGCCGTTGAAGCTGACGAGGTCCGGACCCATCGCGATCGCACGGTCGAGTTGTTCGTCGAGGATCGGCAGGAGCTTCCGCCCGCGGATGGCGAGGTTCGCGTAGCTGACGGTCTCCGTGGACGCCCGGGCGAGGCCGAGGGCCACGAAGTCGGCCCATCCGCGGAGGGTGCCGTCCTCCCGGAGATCCCCGTAGCCCTCACTGAAGCTGTCGCCGATGGCCACGTACCGTCTGAACCCGTGCTGCGTCATACCTGCACTGTACGCGCGACCGGAAGCCGTCTCCGACCGGTCCGCTCAGGCCGGACGGGACTCCCCGTCCGCGGCCGGTCGCCAGCCGAGGGCTGGCCCGAGCGCGCCGGCGATGTCGGTGAGCAGTTGCGTGTAGTCGTCCGGTTCGAGCGTGAACGGGAGGGCGAAGGCGACCTCGTCGACCTCCTGGAATCCGGCGTGCTCGTGCAGCCGCTCCGCGATCTCCGCACTGCTGCCGACGAGGTCCTCCGCGAAGAGCATCCGCCGCGGCCCATGGGCGACGCCGACGCGGTGCCGTCTCGAGTCGACGTACTCGTGGTACCGGGCGCGTTGGGACGCGGTCGCGGAGTCCGTCGGGATGACCACGAGCCCCTGTGACACGCGGGCCCGCTCACCCGCCGGGTGGAGTTCTCGGAACCGACGCACCTGGGCGGCCTGGTTCGCGGCGAAGTCCGTCGTGCCGTCCTCGGCGGCGATGACGCTGCTCGTGAGCAGGTTGAAGGAGTGCTCGCCGGCCCAACCGGCCGACCGCAGGCTGCCGGCTCCGTACCAGAGCCGCTCCGCCAGACCGTCGGCATGCGGCTCGACCCGCGAGGAGTAGTCCTCCTGGCCCTCACGACCGGCGCTGTCACTGACGACGTCACCGCGGATGAAGGAGCGGAGGCGGAGGACGCGGTCGTAGCCGAGGTCCTCCTGGTCGAGCGTCGACGGATAGATCGCGTGCTTGAACGCGTCGAACCGCATCGGCTCCCCGGTGCTGAAGCCGGGAAGCAGTCTGCCTCCCGAGAGGACGTCGACCGTGCCCAGATCCTCCGCGAGCCGGAAGGGGTTCTCCGCGCCGAGCGGTGTGACCGCGGTGCCGAGTGCGATGCGCTTCGTGCGCTGCGTCGCGGCGGCGAGGACGGCGACCGGTGAGGAGATGCCGAACTGCAGGTGCCGGTGCCGCAGCCAGGCACTGTCGAACCCCAGTCGTTCACCGAGCTCGATGAGCTGCAGGGTCGCCTCGTGCCCCGCCGCCGGCTCCTCGGGGTCGAACAGGCCCATCGTGAGGAAGCCGAGTCTGCGGAGCGGTGATGAGGATCGGGCCATGCATCGACTCTACGACGCCGCCGGAGCCGGACGTGCCCGCGCCGCGGGTGTCAGCTCGGCGACCCGGCCAGCACGGTGAACATGGCGCCGAGGCTTCCGAGGATGAACAGCATCGTTCCGAGCTGCATGGTCAGCGACTTGTTGCGTGACGCGGTCGGGACGTCCACCTCGAGGATCGGACACCCGGACCAGCCCAGCAGGCCGATGCTCAGACCCACGATGACCGAGCAGCACCACCACACCACGCGGAGTCCCTCGGCGAGGACGGCCGGCCGCCAGCCAGAGCTGAGGAGGAGTCCGAGGACGATCGCGGTGCTCCCGACCGCGACGCCGAACCAGACGGTTCCGGTGCGCATGATGCGCTGGACGTTGTTCTCAGGTGACATGAGGTCCTGTGACACGTGGTGCGGCTTTCTCGAGGTTCCGATTCCTGACGCGGGCCGCGGCCGGCGATCATGGTCGCTCGCAGCCCCGAACAGGAGCATAGACCCGCTCAGGACGCCCGACTCCCGTTCGACGGGGGCTTGCGCCGACGGGGGTCGCGACACAGACGAGGCCGGTCGAGGATCCGTGACGGATCACGCGGACGGTGCCCGGGCCGCCCACCGTGCCAGCGTTGCGAGCAGGGCACGGTGCTCCGCCGAGGCGTAGGAACGCTCGTCGTGTCCGAGTGCGTCGACGGCGACGCGCGAGGGCCCCACCTCGCGGACCCACACCGCAGGGAACCGCTCGCCGTCGACGTCGTGCTCGGCGACGGTGGTGCTCCGACCGACGGGTTGCAGCCGCAGGTACTGTTCGTCGTCCACCGGGATGTCGGCGAGCGGTCCGCCGTCGGGAGACGCCAGGCCGCGGACGACGGTCGGGCCCATCGGCGGATGCCAGGACACACCGGGTAGCCAGAGCGCCCCGATCGTCGGCGCCCAGTCCGGGTAGTCGCGGAGTGAGGCGAGCGCCGCGTGCATCGCGAGCACGCCGATCCCTCGACCAAGCGCCTCCGCGAAGGCGTCGATCGCGGCGGCAGGCGCTCGGCCCTGATCCTCGGACCGCCACGGGTCGCCGGCGTTGACCACCAGGAGCTCCACGCCCTCGAGTCGCGTCATCGCACGATCGACGTCCTCGTCGATCTCGACCGCGAAGCCGGCCGTCTCCAGGACCTCCGCGATGAGCGGGCTCGTGCGCGCGTACGGGTGCCACGGATCCGCATACCGACCACTCCCCGATGCGATGAGTGCTTTCACGGTTCCCCCTCGTCCGATCCGTCGGCGCCGGTCACCGTGTCCGCGGCCGACGCCTCTCCAGGGTACGGGGCCTCCCCCGACGGCTGCGTCGCCGGCCGATTGTGTCCGCGCATGTCGTCGTCACCTGCGCCCGCCCCGGTGCCGACCGTAGAGTGCCTGTCACCGACGCCGGGGCGTCGACGACGGCCGAGCTGACGGAGAGGACGAGGCGATGCACGAGCGGGACCGAGGGGGCTTCAGCACCCGACAGCTGCACGCCGGTGGCGCACCCGATGCGCCGCTCCAACCCCGGGCTCTGCCGATCTACGCGAGTGCCGGGTTCGTGTTCACGGACTTCGACGAGGCGGAGCGGCGGTTCGGACCGGACCCTGGTGGATACAGCTACAGCCGGGTCGGCAATCCGACGATCGACGCCGTCGAGCGCCGTCTCGCCGCGTTGGAGGGTGGTGTGGACGCGCTGCTCCTCGGCTCCGGACAGGCGGCCGTCGGCGTCGCCCTGCTCTCCCTGCTCGAGGCCGGCGACCATCTGCTCACCGCGCCGAGTCTGTACGAGGGCTCGCGCAGCCTCTTCACGGAGAACTTCGGTCGGCTGGGGATCACCACGAACGAGGTCGCCGATCCGCTCGACGCCGACGCCTGGGCGCGTGCCATCCGACCCGAGACGCGCGCGATCTTCGTCGAGTCCATCCCGAACCCCCGCAACGACCTCACGGATCTCCGTCTCGTCGCCGACGTGGCCCATGCGCACGGGGTCCCGCTCGTCGTCGACAACACCTTCGCCACGCCCTACCTCCTGCGTCCCATCGAGCACGGCGCCGACATCGTCGTCCACTCGGCCAGCAAGTTCCTGGCGGGCCACGGCACCGTGCTGGGCGGGGTCGTCGTCGACGGCGGCACGTTCGACTGGGCCGCTCGCGCAGACCGCTACCGACACCTCACCTCGCCGCTCGCCGCGCTCGGCGGGCGCAGCCACGTCGAGGCGGACGGGCGTGCCGCTCTCGCCGCCTACGCACGGGCATCGGTCGCGCTGCGTCTCGGCCCGACGCCGTCGCCGTTCAACGCGTTCCTCATCGCACAGGGCATCGAGACGCTGTCACTCCGCGTCCAACGGCAGAGCGAGAACGCCCTCGCCCTCGCGACCTGGCTGGCGGGCCGGACCGAAGTGGCCTCGGTCGACTACTCGGGACTCAGCGACAGTCCGTTCCGCGGCCTGGCGGACCGGTATCTGCCCGATGGACAGGGATCCGTGTTCTCGTTCACCCTGCACGGCGGACGGGACGCAGCACGGACGGTCATCGACCACGTCGGCCTGTTCACACGGATGACGAATCTCGGCGACGTCCGGTCGCTGATCCTCCACCCGGCCTCGACCACGCACGCCCAGCGTTCGGCCGAGCAGCTCGCGGCGAGCGGCATCGGTCAAGGACTCGTGCGGATCTCCGTCGGCATCGAGGACATCGCGGACCTCATCGCAGACCTCGCCTCGGCGTTCGACGCGCTCCCGGTCCGGGAACCGTCGACGAGCACGGACGCGAGCGTCACGGCGGATGTGGCGGTCGCCGCATGAGCGCCCGGCAACGCTTCGGCTGGTTCCTGTCACGTGGGTTCGGTCCGCACGGTTGGGGGCACCCGTACCTCGACTGGGACTACCGCTGGCAGGAGCCCGCCCTCTACCAGCAGGCCGTCCGCGAACTCGAGCAGGCGGGCCTGGACCTCTTGATCATCGAGGACGCCCTGTCACTGGGGAACCCCGAGACGCTCGACCTCCGCATCCGCGGCGCCTACGGCGGGCCGAAGCACGACCCGCTGAGCCTCGCCCCGTTCCTCTTCGCGGTGACGGAGCGCATCGGCATCGTCCCGACCGTGAACCCGTTGCAACTGCCGCCGTACCAGGCGGCACGGCAGTTCGCGACCCTGCAGCACCTCAGTCGCGGACGGTTCGGGGTGAACGTGGTCACCGACGTCGGCAGCAGTCGGCACTTCGGCGAGCCGGTCGTGCCGCACGACATCGCCTACGAGCGGGCGGAGGAGTGGCTCGACGGCGTGCGCGCGCTCTGGCGGAGCTGGCGACCCGGCGCGTACGTGGGCGACACCGCCTCCGGACGCTTCGCCGACGGCCGCCACCTCGACCGCGTCGAGCATCGCGGCGCACACTACGACTTCGACGGGCCGCTCAACGCCCTCCCCTTCGACGAGGACTCCGGTGGGGAGCCCGTCATCGTGTCACCGGGGTCCTCGCCGCGAGGGCTCGCCTTCACCGGACGACAGTCGGACGTCCAGCTCGCCCTCGCACCGCTCGACATCGCGAGCCTCCGTGCGTACCGGAGACGGGTCCTCGACGCGTCGGCTGCCGTCGGTCGGGACACCCCTCCCGCGATCCTGTTCGTGTTCAAGCCCGTCATCGTGTCGAGCAGTGCCGAGGCCGACCGTCTCGTCGCCGCCTCGGAACAGCCGGACGATGAGACGCTGCGCTCCGTCGCACTCGCGTGGTCGAGCGACCTCGAGACGGACCTCACCGCGCTCGACCTCGACCGACCGGTGGACCCGGCCGTCTTCGGCGACCACGTGTCGCGCGGCAGCCTCGACGCGTTGCGTGGACCGTACGAGTCCTTCGCAGCGGCGACGCTCCGGGAGATGCTCGTGCCCAAGGCACGCCTCGGGCGGATCACCGACGGCAGCGGTGTCGTCGGCACGGCGGCTGAGGTGGCCGACCACATCGAACGCGCCGGCAGCGAGGCGGACAACGACGGGTTCATCTTCTCGGGCGACCTCCATCCGGTGACGGTGCACCGCATGCTCGACGAACTCGTGCCGATCCTCCGACGCCGCGGGATCCTTCAGCGTCCGAAGGTCGACGCACCGCACGGACTCCGGAGCTCGTTGCAGGCCCCCTGAAGGATCGCTTCGTCAGCGGCTCGTGTTCAGGGCTGCTCGTGGTTCTGGCAGGTCCAACTCCCCGCGGGCGACGAGCGAACGGACGGACTCGAGGACCGCCTCCGTCGAGGTGTAGGCGGGTTCGTATCCGAGCAGCGACCGTGCCTTGTCGATCGACGCGCAGTGGCTCCGCACCAGGTGCTCCCAGGTGGTGTCGGCGTGCTCCGTCGGTGTCTCGGCTCGGAAGTGCTCCCAGGTCACCGACTCGAGCTCGGCCGAACGTCCGAACCAGCCGGCGACGACGTCGGCGTAGCCGCGGACGGTCACCGCGGCGGCCGAGGTCACGTTGAGGTCCTCGCCGGCGACACGGTCCCGGTTCGCGACGGCGAGCTCGAACCCCTGCGCGACGTCGTCGGCGTGCACGTGGTGCAGCAGCTCGGCACCGAGCCCGGGGATGCGCAGCGGTGAACCGAGTGCGAGGGTCCGCCAGACCCCGAGGTCGAGGTTGCCCAGCGGGTTGATGGGCGCCCACCCCGGTCCGACGATGTGTCCGGGATGCAGGGAGGTCGTCACCAGTCCTCCGTCGGCGGTCTCCTGCTGGAGCAGCCGGGCGATCTGGTCCTTCTGGACGCCGTAGTCGCCGAACGGCGCCGTCCCGGAGCCCTCGACGATGGGGACGGACGCGCTGGGACCGTAGCGCCAGATCGATCCGCAGTGGAGCAGCTGACCCGTGTTGCCGCGCAGTCCCTCGACGAGCGCCGTCGCCGAGGCGACCGTGAAGCAGACCAGATCGATGACGACGTCCGGGCCGAGGTCCGCGATGCGTCGCGCGAAGACACCGTCCCGGTCCTCGGCTTCCCGATCGGCTCGGATCCGCTCGACCCGGTCCCACTCGGGCGCATCCGTGTACGGCGAACGATCGCCGCGGCTCACACTCACGACCTCGTGGCCGGCCCGGACGAGTCGCGGGACGAGGAAGGTGCCGATGTGGCCGGTCCCGCCGATGACGACGATGCGCATGGTGTTCCTCCGTTCGCGCACGACGACGGCGTCGACGGGTGCGCTCCCCGGGAACGCTAATGGACCGGACCGTCCGACGCACGCCCTTGCGGGAGGCGACGGTGTGACCCGCTAGTCGTCGGAGGGACGTCGCCGTTGCTGTTTGGTGGCGCTCCGCTGCTGTTTCGCTGCGAGGTGGCGTCGCGCCGATCCGCGGGTCGGACGCGTGGGTCGGCGCGTCGGCGCCGGCGGCGCGAGGGCCGACCTGATGCGTGTCGCGAGCGCTTCGAGTGCGAGTTCGCGGTTCCGGAGCTGCGATCGCTCGCGGGAGACGGTCACGGTGATGGCACCGCCGACCAGCCGGGCGCCGAGCCGCTCGAGCAGTCGGTATCGTTGCTCGTCGGTGAGGACGGTCGACTCGGCCACACTCCACGTCAATTGGACACGGCTGTCGGAGGTGTTGACGTGCTGTCCGCCCGGGCCGGACGACCGGGAGAAACGCCACTGCAGCTCGGCTGCTGGGATCGTCAGTCCGGGCGAAACCTCGAGGTCCATGGGGCAAGCGTCTCACGAACCCGCGGCACGGCTCGCGTCCACCGCTGGTTCCGAGCCGGTGCCTCCTATCCTTGACGCTGTGAACGATGCACCAGCCGAACGCGGACGTCGACGCGCAGCCGTCGTCGTCAATCCCTCCAAGGTCGACATCAAGGTCCTCCGCTCGGCCGTCGCAGCCGCTGAATCGACGCACGGACTGGCACCCTCCACCTGGCACGAGACGAGCGCCGCCGACGACGGCCGGGGTGCGTCCGCGGCCGCGATCGCTTCGGCGCCCTCGGTCATCCTGGTCGCGGGAGGCGATGGGACACTGCGGGTCGCCGCCGAGGCCATCGCGTCCACCGGCATTCCCCTCGGGCTGGTCCCGGCCGGAACGGGGAACCTCTTCGCCCGAGCGCTCGGCCTGCCGTTGGGCGACCTCAAGCGGTCGGTCGACATCGCCTGTTCAGGGCGTGACCAGGTGGTCGACGTCGGCCAGGTCAGTCTCGGGCGCAGCGACGGCACGAACCGGGACGAGGTCTTCCTCGTCATGGCCGGCATCGGCCTCGACGCGCACATGGCCGGCCACACCAATGAGCGGCTGAAGCGACGGATCGGCTGGCTCGCCTACTCCGACCCGATCGCGCGGAGCATCATCGGCAACCGGCAGTTCGACCTGCACTATCGACTCGACGACCGTCCGGAGGCGGCTGCCCGAGCGCACACGATCATCGTCGGGAACTCCGGCACGCTCACCGGTGGGGTCCTGCTGCTCCCCGAGGCCGTCGTGGACGACGGCCTGCTCGATGCCGTCATGCTGCGCCCTGGCAAGGGTCCGGGTTGGGGGAACATCGGCTACCGCCTGACGTTCAACCGGATGCTGCACCGCACGCGGTTCGGCCGGCTGGTCGGACGATTCTCGCCGAAGGCACGCGCGATCAGCTACGCACAGGCGCGGACGATGCACCTCAGACTCGAGGAGCCGCAGGAGATCCAACTGGACGGCGACTCGCACGGTTCGGTGATCTCGGTCTCGCTGACGAACCTGCACCATGCCCTGATCGTCCGGGTTCCGAGCGGCCCGGCGCGCCCCGGCGGGCGCTGACCACCGGCTACGACGCCGCGTCGGAGGGAGCGGCCTCGGGGTCGATCGACGCCGCGAGCCGGTCGATCCGCTCGAGGGCGCGGTCGAACACGGGGACGAGTTCCCACAGGCGCGGCTCGTCGGCGCGGATCTCCTCGAGGGACCCGTGTGCGCTGCGGACCGAACCGAGATCGAAGCTGACGTTGGTCCGCGCTCCCGTGATCGCGGCGCGGAGTGCGCCGATCGCCACCGCCACGTCGGCGATCAGCGCCGGGTTGCCGTGCTCGGTCAGCCACGCGAGATCGTCGATCGCGTCGACGGCATGCTCGCCTAGGCGTGCCGAGGCCGCGGCCGCCTCGATGGACGCAGCACGGATCGCCTCGTCGCGTCCGAC
Source organism: Plantibacter sp. CFBP 13570 (assembly GCF_014841395.1). Classification (NCBI taxonomy): domain Bacteria; kingdom Bacillati; phylum Actinomycetota; class Actinomycetes; order Micrococcales; family Microbacteriaceae; genus Plantibacter; species Plantibacter sp. CFBP 13570. The sequence goes on from NZ_JACYTW010000004.1 coordinate 21,278, forward strand.
GCCGGCCGGTAGACGGAAGGCACTGCCGAACGCTCGCGAGGCGTGGGCGTCCTCGTCGGCCAAACGCAGCGCCAGCTCGGAGCGTGCCTCAGCGCGAGCGCGGAGTGCGGCGATCGTCGCCTTGGCCGAGTCCCGCCCGCTCGCGTCATCGGTGGCGTGCGTGGCTCGGGTGTAGCCGGCGACCATCGCGGTGAGGCCGGCGGCGATCGCCAGCATGAGTCCGGATGCGGCCCCGCCGCCGGGGTTCCCGGTCGCCGTGCCGAGCGCCTGCATCCACGTCGACACGCTCGAGTGCTCCGTCGACACCTCGTCGGTGTCCGCTGATCCCGTCATGGCGACCATTCTCCCGCGTCCGCGTCAGCTCGAGGCGCGGACGATGAGTTCGGTCGGGAACTCCGCCCGGTCCCCCGGGTCCGTCCCGGGCTCCGCCTCGAGGACGAGCTGGACCGCACGCGCGGCCATCGCGCGCATCGGCTGTCGCACGGTCGTCATCGGCGGCGGCATCAACCTGGACTGCGGGAGGTCGTCGAAGCCGACGACCCGGATGTCGTCGGGGATGCGGAGCTGCAGCTCCTCAGCGGCGCGGTAGACGCCGTAGGCCATCTCGTCGTTGCAGCTGAAGACGCCGATCGGGAGCCCGCCCTGCCTGAGGAGCTTGCGCACGGAGACGAAGGCGCTCTCCGAGGACCACGGCGACGAGATCTCCTCGACCGTCGCCCCGTCGGCGTGCCGTTCGACCGCCGCTCGGAAACCGGCCTCCCTCGCACGGCCGAACCGGTACTTCGGCCGGCCGGTGATGATGAGGAACCGACGTGTCCCCCGCCGGGCGAGATGCCGACCAGCGTCGAAGCCGCCCTGCCAGTCGGTGGACCCGACGCTCGGCAGACTCCGCGCTGGCTCCGCACGCGGATCGAGGAGCGCGACGGGGATGTTGGCCGAGGCGAGGATGTCGAGCTGCGAGACGTTGGGACGGATGAGGCACACGACGACACCGGCCGATCCCCGCGCACGTGCCCGACTGGGCCAGTCGTCGACCATCGACTCGCTCTCCGGCGTGAGCACCAGGTCGTAGTTCGCCGCAGCGGCCGCTCGCCGCACACTCGTCACGACCGTGTTCGCCCAGGGGTCGTCCCACTGACTCATCGCCAGGTCGAGCAGGCGCGGGACCGAGCGAGGTCGGCCGCGACGTTGTGCGGCGCGGTCGTAGCCGAGGTCGTTCGCTGCGGCGAGGATGCGGTCCCGGGTGTCCGGGGATGCATGGCGCTTCCCGGCGAGCACCCGGGAGACGAGCGAGACCGAGCACCCCGACCTCGCGGCGACGTCCGCAAGCGTCACGCTGAGATCGTCCCGCTCCGGCGTCGTCGTCATGGCTCCATGGTCCCGCATCCCGAGGTGCCGTGCGCATCGGCACCGGTGGTCATGCGCCTTCGGCGATCAGCACGCGGAGCTCGGTGCATCGCGGGGTCTCGTGATCCGGCTGCGCGACGAGCGCGAACCGCCGGACACCCCACCCGGCGCTGGTGGGCGTCAGCGGGTACTCCGCCCACTCCAGGTCGTCGTCTCGCCCGCCCTCCTGCGGAGCGACCGGGGTGCCGTCGATCTCCAGGGTGAAACCGCGGCCCGCCTGGTCGTGCAGCCAGGTCACTCTGACGACCCGGCCGAGGAGATGCGGGTCGACGAGCGTCACGGACAGACGATCGGCCGTGCTCCGCCAGCGGACACCACCCACCGCGCCGCTGGCGCTGGCCACCCCCTCGAACCCGTGATCCGCCTCGGGCTGCTGCTCGCCCAGAGCGACCCGGTCGACCGTCCGCCCGTCGATGCTCGCGGCGCGTCGGTCCCGCTCGACCAAGGCGGTGCGGCGCCGAGCGACGGCGTCCTCGTCCGCCGTCGACGCCACGGGGAACGTGACGGTGTACCGCGCGTCGTGCAGACCTGCGAACGGTTCCAACGGGATCGGTCCTCGGTCGGAGTCGATCCGGAGTCGCCCGTCGGCGTCCCGGTAGGGCACAGCCGACCGCGGGACGATCGGTGCCGAGGCGAGCGGGGTGAGCGGGCCGACCGCCGTGTGCGGGGCATGGGCGCGGCCGGCCAGCACCACGTCGGTCGGCAGCGACTCGCCACGGGCTGCCAGGACGGACGGACCCCAGAGGAGCGACGTCCAGTCCGAGCCGTCCGGGTACGGTTCCGCACGACCGCCCATTGGGAGCTCGAACGACACGGTGTCGCCGTCGCTCCACTCACGCTCCAGGACGAGATGGGCGCGTTCGAGTCCGGCGGTCACCGGAGCGCCGTTGAGGAACACCTCGGGTGTCGGATCACTCCACCCGGGGACCCGGACGCGGAGCCGGAACCGCCGCGGGCCGGTGAGCCGGAGGGTGAGTCCGACCACGCCGTCGGACGGGAAGGCCGTCCGTTGCTCCAGCTCGAGACCGAGTTCCGGGATCCGCACGACGGAGGGCGCGAAGAGCTCGACCGACACCGCGTCGTCGTCGAACCGGTACAGCGACTCACCGTGTTTCGCATGGCTCTCCAGACCGGTCCCGACGCAGCACCAGAAGCTGTGCTCCGGCGAGGAGTAGACGCGGTAGTGGTCGGGTCGCATCGAGGTGAAGTAGACGAGGCCGCCGTGCTCGGGGTGCTGCGATGACAGGAGGTGGTTGAAGAGGATCCGTTCGAGCGCGTCGGCGATCGCCGGGTCGGATTCGTCGGCGCTGAGCCGTCGGCCCAGCTTGATGAGGTTGTAGCTGTTGCAGGTCTCCGGGCCCTCCCGGTCCTCGGTCATCGGGGTGAAGTCGTCGATGGCATGGAAGTGCTCCCGGACACTGTTGCCGCCGATCGCGACCGTGCGCCGCGTCAGGATCGTCTCCCAGGCGAACCGGGCCGCGCGGGCGAGCGCCGGATCAGCACTCCGAGCGGCGAGGGCGGCGAACCCGACGAACTGCGGGATGCGGGTGTTGGCGTGCAGGCCGGTCAATTCGTCAGAACGACGCGACAGCGGTTCGCTGAGGGCGGTCGACGTGAAGCGGGCTGCCATCGCGAGATGGCGGGGATCGCCCGTGAGATCGAAGAGGTCGACGTACGCCTCGTTCATCCCGCCGATCTCGGTCTCGAGCATGAGCTGGAAATGCTCGTCGTCGATCCCGGCAGAGAGCTCCTCCCACCACGCGGCGAGGCGCAGGACGACGTCGCGTGCCACCTGGTTCCCGGTCAATCGGGCCGCGTCGATGAGACCGGCGTACAGCTTGTGCAGGTTGTACCAGGGCACCCAGCGGCCGGCGCGGAACGTCGATTCGGTGATCCCCGCTGCGACCTCGGCCCAGAGCTCGGCACTCCGAGGGACTCCACCGACGTATCCGGTCCCCAGGTGGTCCTGTGCGCGGGCCAGTTCGGCGACCGTGTACTCCAGTCGGGAGCGCAGGACGTGGTCTCCCGTGGAGGCGACCATGAGGGAGCAGGCCGAGAGGTAGTGACCTGCGGTGTGGCCGTCGAGCCCGCGCACCTCCCAGTCGTCGTAGGAGGGAGCCCGGGGCTCGAGACCCGCCTCACGGAGGAACGGGGCGAGCAGGCGGTCGGGTTCGAGGGCTCGCAGGTAGGCGCGGTCGGCCTCCTGCGCCCGGAACAGGGGCCCACCCGTGAGGGTGACCTGGGAGATCGGGACGAACGGCATGGTCAGGCCTTCCCGGGGCCCGCATCGACACGCCGCCAGTCCACGCGGAGCTCGCGCGGCCCGACCAGCTCCCGCCTGCTGCCGGTCACCTCGATCGTGTGGGTGAGCGGACGCTCGAGTGCCGACGGCCCGGCGGACAGGACGTACGTCCCAGGTTCGACCACCCGGCTGCCGTCGACCCCGGTGAAGGACAAGCGGTCGGCCGACACCGCGAAACGCACCGTGGCCGACGTCCCGGCAGCGACCGTGAGGCGTGCGAATGCGAGCAGTTCGACCGAGGGACGCACGACGGAGGCGACCGGATCCGTGCCGTAGAGCTGGATCACCTCGACGGCGTCGTCGACGCCCATGTTCTGGACGGTGACGTCGACGAGGACCTCACCGTCGACGGCGAGCTCCGCTGCACTCGTGAGCGATCGGTAGCGGACGTCCCCGGCGGTGAGGCCGTGACCGAACGGGAAGAGCGGCGTGGGGTCGAGCACGCTGATCCCGCGGGAGGCCAGACCGAGCGGCGGTTGCAGGTACGTGCCCGGCATGGCCGGTGAGCGAGGGATCTGCACGGGGAGCCGTCCGCTCGGCTGCACCCGGCCGGACAGCAGCCCCGCGACGGCCGCCGCGCCCTCCTGGCCGGGGAAGAACGCCTGGACCAGGGCATCGGCCCGGTCGTAGTCCCCCAGCGCGTAGGGTCGCCCGGACAGCACGGTCAGGACGACGGGCGTCCCGGTCGCGAGGACGGCGAGCACGAGATCGTGCTGACCCCCTGGGAGGCGCAGGTCCTCGGCGTCACAGCCTTCTCCCGAGGTGCCATCGCCGAACAGGCCCGCGATGTCACCCACGGCCAGTACGACGACGTCGGCCGCACGGGCGGCCTCGACGGCGGCCGGAACGTCCTCCTGACCGATCTCGGTGATGCTGCATCCCGGTTCGACGACGATGTCCGCCGTGGGGAACTCGGTACGCACCGCGTCCAGGATCGTCGGGATGGTGATGCCGAGATCGTGCCCGGGATGCTTCGACAGCACGTGGTTGGGGAACGCGTAGCAGCCCACGAGACTGCGGAACTGGTCGGCCGCCGGCCCGATCACGGCGATGCGCGCGGTGGTCCGGAGCGGGAGAACTGTGCGGTTCCTGAGGAGGACGACCGACTCCTCGGCCAGACGCGTCGCGATGGCTCGGTTGCCGGGGCAGTCGAGATCGGTCGATGCGGCGTGCTCCGGCACGAGCGGGCCCCCGTCGAGCAGGCCGAGCTCGATCTTCTGCCGCAAGTGCCGGAGCACGGCTCGGTCGACCAGCCGCCCGTCGAGCGCCCCGTCCTGGACGAGCCTGACGAGGCCGGCGCCGTAGCCGGCGGTCTCCGGGAGCTCGACGTCGATCCCGGCGGTGAGGGCGAGCGCGCCGGCTTCCGCCGCACCGCTCGCGACGTGGTGCATGGTCGCGAGGAACGGGATCGCCCAGTAGTCGGCGACGACGGTGCCGTCGAATCCCCAGTCGTCGCGCAGGATGTCGGTGAGCAATTCGACACTGGCACCGGCGGGGACGCCGTCGAGATCGGTGTAGGCGTTCATCACGCTTCGCGCTCCCCCGAGCCGGATCGCCGTCTCGAACGGCGGAAGCACGACATCGGCGAGCTCGCGGCGCCCCATGCTCACCGGGGCGTGGTTCTTCGCGCCTCGGGACGCGGCGTAGCCGGCGAAGTGCTTGAGCGTCGCCACGACCCCGGACCGCTCGAGACCACGCACGTACGCGGCGCCGAGCTGGCCGACGAGGTAGGGGTCCTCCCCCAGCGTCTCCTCGACCCGGCCCCAGCGGTAGTCCCGGACGACGTCGAGGACCGGCGCGAGTCCCTGATGGACACCGACCGAATGAAGGTCGTCTCCGATCGCCTCAGCCATCCGCTCCACGAGCTCCTCGTCGAACGAGGCGGCCCAGGCGAGCGGCGTCGGGAAGGCGGTCGCACCGTACGCGGCGAACCCTGTCAGACACTCCTCGTGCGCGATCGCGGGGATGCCGAACCGGTTGCCGGCCACGACCTGCCGTTGCCGTTCCCGCAGGCGATCAACGCCCTCGGCCACCGTCACCGGTTCGGTCCCGAAGATGCGCGTCAACTGCCCGAGGCCACCCGTGAAGTCGCCGGTGGGCGCCGATGTCGGCGCAGCCGGGTCGTCGGAGCCGTCCACGCTCGGCGCGAAGTCGCCCGCCGTGTCGGTGAACCAGACCGAACCGAGCTGACCGACCTTCTCCTCGAGGGTCATCTCATCGAGGAGTGCTCGCGCCCGCTCGTCGGGTGACGCCCGTCGGTCGTTCCAGACGCCGCGGACGGCGCCCGCCGTGGTCGGCGTGACGCCGTCGTGTTGCAGGGTCATCCCTTGAACGCTCCGTCCATGATCCCGGTCACCATGCGCTTGCCGACGAAGATGAACGCGATGAGCAGCGGGATGGTGGCCAGGAACGACCCGGCCATCGCCAGGCCGAGGTCGATCGACCGCTGCGACTGCAGGGCCTTGATCGCGATCTGGACCGTGTACATCTCGGGCGACTTCAGGACGATGAACGGCCAGAGGAAGTCGTTCCAGGATCCGACGAAGCCGAGCAGTCCCAGGACGAACGCCGCCGGTCGGATGACCGGGAAGACGATCCGCCAGAAGATCTGCCAGGTGTTGGCACCGTCGAGTCTCGCGGCCTGGAGCAGCTCGTCGCTCACGGAGCTCGAGATGTGCTGACGCATCCAGAAGATGCCGAACGCGCTCGCGAGGCCGGGGACGATGAGTGCCTGCAGGGTGTCCACCCAGTCGAGCGCGGAGATGATCAGGTACTGCGGGATCACACTCAGCTGCGTCGGCACGGTCATGGTGAGGACCACGAGGATGAACAGTGCGTTGCGGCCGCGGAACTCGAGTTTCGCGAAGGCGAACCCGGCCAGGGCGCAGAGCAGGGCCGATCCGACGCCGATCGACAGCGCGACGATGAGACTGTTGATCATCGATTGGATGAACGGCACGGTCTCGAGCACGAGCCCCACGAGGTGGAACAGGTTGTCGCCCGGGTACAGCCGCGGTGGCAGGGTGGTCGCCGTCGCCGAGTCCGTGGTCGCGACGACGAACATGAAGTACAGCGGGAACATGCTCACGATGACGGCGCACACGAGGAGGACGTAGGTGTACCAGGGGATGCGACCGATGCGGCCGCCGTTCCGTTTCCGACCGGCGGAGGTCGCGCTCGCCATCAGCTGGGTGGAGTTGAGCGTCTCGGACATCAGCGTCCTCCTCGGGTGCGGGTGGACAGGAAGAAGTTCAGCAGGGCGACGAGGACGACGATCACGAACAGCGCGACGCCGATCGCCGAGCCGTATCCGAACTCGAACTGGCCGAACCCCTGCTCGTAGAGGAACAGCGTGAGCGTCTGGCACTGTCGTGCCGCACCGCAGGTGAGGCCGGTGGCCGGGTTCACCAGCAGTGGTTCGGTGAACACCTGGAGCCCGCCGATCGTCGACGTGACGATCGTGAACACGATGATGGGACGCAACGACGGGATGGTGATGTAGACGAACTGCTTCCAACCGCCGGCACCGTCGACGGCGGCCGCTTCGTACACGTCGCGAGGGATCGCCTGCAGCGCCGCCAGGTAGAGCAGCGTCGTGTAGCCCGTCCACCGCCAGACGACCATGAGCGCGACGAGGAACCACGAGCCGACCTTGTCGTTGAGGAAGTCGACGTGATCACCGCCGAAGAAGCTGATGAGGTAGTTGAAGAGCCCGTAGTCACGGTCGAACAGCTGGGCGAACACGATCGTGGTCGCGGCGACCGAGGTGATGTACGGCACGAGCATCGCCATCCGGAACCCGGTGGCGAAGCGCAGGCGGACGTGGTTCAGCAGGTGGGCGAGGCCGAGGGCGATGACCAGCTGCGGCACCGTGGAGATGATGAAGATCGCGAAGGTGTTGAGCATCGCGTTCCAGAACCGTGGGTCGGCCGCGAGCCTGGTGAAGTTGTCGAAGCCGATGAAGGTCTGCTGACCGATCGGGTTCCAGTCGAAGAGGGACACCACGAAGGTGAACAGGAGCGGGATCAGGCCGAAGACGGCGAAGATCAGGAAGAACGGGGCGATGTAGACGTAGGGGGCGAAGCGTTCCGGCAGGGTGTTGCGGATCCGCGTCCCGATACCGGGTGGCGACTGTTTCGGCAGCAGCCGAGGTGGGGCGATGTGCGTGGTCACGATGATCCTTCAGGGGCGTTCCGGCGTGCTGCTCGGCCGGAACGCCCCGGGTCGGAGCGGACGGGTGGACGGGGTCGTCGGGTCAGCCGCCGAGGGCGTCCTTCACGGCCTTCATCGCGACGTCCCAGGCCTTGTCCGGTGGGGTGTTGCCGGCTTCGACGTCCGTCACGGTGTTGATCATCGCCGAACCGATCGTCGCCGTCTCCGGACCGTTGAAGAACGGCTTGAACTCCTGCAGGGACTTACCGAGCACGGCACCGATCTTCGAGTCGCCGAAGAACGGGTCGGTGTAGTCGGCGATCGCCGTGGACTCGTACGCGGAGACCGTGCTGGGCAGGGCGCCGGTGTCGGTGAAGTTCTTCAGCTGCGACTCGGGCGACTGCATCTCCTTGATGTAGGCCCACGCCGCCTCCGGGTTCGCCGCGCGCTTCGGGATGGCGAGGTAGCTGCCACCCCAGTTGCCGGCGACCTTGGGGACCGTCGTCACGCGCCACTGGCCCGAGGTGTCGGGAGCGTCCGTCTTGATGCTCTTCAGCATCCAGGAGGGAGCTGCCATCGCGGCGAAGGCGCCGTTGGTCTTGCCCGTGCTCCAGCCGGTGGAGAAGGCGGGGACGTTCGCGGTGATACCGGCCTCGATCGCCTTGATCGAGATGTCGAACGCCTCCTTCACCTGCGGATTCGTGTCGTACACGAGCTCACCCTCGGGCGTGTAGTACTTCTCGTCGACCTGGTTCACGGTCTGGAAGAAGACCGAGGTGCCGGCGTTGTCGAGGAACGGCTTCCCGGTGGCGGCGACGTACTGCTGGCCGACGGAGATGAAGTCGTCCCAGGTGGGCCAGAGCGCAGCGACCGCGTCCGGTTCCGACGGCAGGCCGGCGGCCTCGAAGAGGTCGGCGCGGTACGCCATCGACATCCCGCCCACGTCGGTCGGCACCCCGATGACGGCGTCGTTCTGGGCCACCGCCTGGTCCCAGACCCACGGCAGGTAGTCCCCTGAGATGTCGTCGGCGCCCATCGTGCTCAGGTCGACGAAGTTGTCGGGGTTCGCGACGAAGTTGGGCATGTCGTCCCCCTGGATGAGCACCAGGTCGGGGACCTTGCCGCCGGCCAACGCCGCGGTGAGCGCCTGGGCGGTCTCCTGCGTGCTGCCGACCTCGGTGAGCTTGACGGTGATGTCGGGGTGCGCTTCCTTGTACTTCTCGACATCGGCCTTCTGGTTGATGCCCGTGAAGGACCAGAACTGGAAGGTCTTGTCATCGCCGCCGCCGGACCCGGAACAACCGGTGACCAGGGCGCCGACCATGACGGCGACGGTTGCTGCTGCTGCAAGACGGAATTTCACTGGAAATCCCCCTCCTATGCGGGATCGTGTTCCGCGGTGTCGCGCTACGTTGCGGTCACCGGCCGGAGATCGCTCTCCGGCTCGCGCCGATGCCGACTGGATCGGGGAGCATCCGGACCGTTCGGGCGTGGTGATCACCATAGGCAGCGGGGTTCCAGGGCACCAGGGCAATATTGCGCAACTCGGAGACCGCTCTCTCGGATTCTGCGATGCTCGTTGCCAGACCACCGGCAGGTGGAGGATCGCAAAGGAGCGAGGATGCGCAAACCGACCCTGGTGGACGTCGCCCGAGAGGCCGGCGTCTCCCGAGCAACCGCGTCGCGGGTCCTCGCCGGTGCCTCGACGGTCGACGCCTCGATGGTCGTCGCGGTGCGCGAAGCAGCCGTGAGACTGGCCTACCGCACGAACGTCGCAGCCCGGTCGCTCGCCGGCGGCAGGACGGGCGCCGTCGCGATCGTCCTCGCAGCGGGCGAGCTCGAGCCGTTCTCCGGATCGTTCGTCGCGGCACCGCTCAAAGGCGCCACCGCGGCGCTCCTCTCGGCAGCTCAGCAACCCGCACTCTTCCTCGCCGACCCGCGCCAACTCGACGCGCTCGTCGCCTACCTGGCGGCGCACTACGTGGACGGGGCGGTGGTGATCCTGCAGCACGAGATCAGCACCATCACCCAGGCGCTCGCCTCGGTGGACCTCCCCATCGTCTTCGTCGGCCGCCCGATGGGTGAGCACACGGAGGACGTCACCTTCGTCGACTCCGACAACTACGCCGGCGGTCGGCTCGCGGCGGAACACCTGATCGCGCTCGGCCGCACGCGGATCGGCGTCATCTCGGGTCCCGCCGACATGGCCGCCTCCAGCGACCGTGTCCGAGGTTGGCGGGACGTCCTCACCGAACGCGGCCTCGACACCCGTGCGGTCGCCCGAGGCGACTTCACCATGCCGAGCGGGTCGTCGGCCATGGCGCGGCTGCTCTCCCGGTACCCGGACCTCGACGCCGTCTTCGCGGGCTCCGACCTCATGGCGGTCGGAGCGATGCGCGTCCTCGAGGCCAGCGGCCGCACGGTCCCGGACGACATCGCGCTCGTCGGATTCGACGACACGGTCGTCGCGGCCACGGCGGAGCCACCGCTGACCTCGGTCCGCCAGCCGTTGGAGCAGATGGGCAGGGTCGCCGCGGAACTCGTCATGGAGCTCATCGCCGGTCGGACGACCGCTCCGCGCTGGCTCGACACCACGCTCGTCGTCCGGGACTCAGCCTGACCTTCGGCCTGCCTGGCCGTCACACACGCCTCACCGACCGGTTCGGAGGAACCATGTCCGACCTCGCAGCGACGCTCGAACACCGCGTCGTCCATCTGCAGTGCGACGGCGTCTCCGTCGTCCTCGTCCAGCACGGGACCCGTCTCCCGACGATCGCGCACTGGGGTGCCGCCGTCGAGGCCGACGACCTCGACTGGCTGGCCGCGGCCACGGCCACCGTGCGGGGCGACCTCGTCGACGGCTCGGACGCGCCGTACGAACCGAGCCTGTTGCCCGAGCACGCGTCGGGTTGGCCAGGTCTCCCCGGTCTCCGCGCGCATCGCACCGGGACGGCCTGGTCGTCGCGCTTCGACGTTGCCTCGGTCGAGGTCGACGGGGCGGCCCTCCCGGCCGGCGAGGTGCGGCAGTACGGCGCCGCGCTGGTCGAGGTGACCGCGCTCGACGACCAGACCGGCATCGCTCTCCTCGTGGCGATCGAACTGACACCGAGTGGCCTGCTGCGCACGCGCGTGACGGTCACGAACCGGGGCGACGACCTCCTGGAGGTCGAGGGTGTCGTGCCGGCCCTCCCGATCCCGACGTCGGCTCGGGAGATCCTCGACTTCGCCGGCCGGTGGGGCAACGAGAAGCTGCCGCAGCGGCTTCCGGTCACGACCGGGACACACCTCCGCGAGTCGCGGCACGGTCGCCCCGGTCTCGACGCCACCGGGGTCACCGCGATCGGAACACCGGGGTTCGACAGCCGGACCGGTGACGTCTGGCTGTGCCACGTCGGTTGGAGCGGCAACCACACGATCGGCGTCGAACGCACCGACGGACACCTCGCGTTCCGTGGCGGCGAGCTGCTCCTGCCCGGCGAGGTCCGACTCGGCCCTGGTGAGGACCACCGGACTCCATGGGTGTACGGGGCCTACGGCGTCGGCCTCGATGCCGCCTCGTCGCGGTACCACCGTTGGCTGCGCTCGACCTCGCGGGCGGTTCGGCGTCCGCGCCCCGTCACCCTGAACGTCTGGGAGGCGGTCCTGTTCGATCACGACCTCGACGTCCTCTCCGAGTTGGCGACCCGGGCCGCGGCCATCGGCGTCGAGCGCTACGTGCTCGACGACGGATGGTTCCGCGGACGTCACGACGACACCCGCGGCCTCGGCGACTGGACACCGGACCCCGAGCGTTGGCCGGATGGTCTCGCGCCGCTCGCCGACCGGGTGCGATCGCTCGGCATGGAGTTCGGGCTGTGGTTCGAACCCGAGATGATCAACGAGGACTCAGACCTCGCACGCGAGCACCCGGACTGGATCCTGCGGGCGAGGGACGAGCTCCCCTCGCCCGTCCGGCACCAGCAGGTGCTCGATCTCGGCAATCCGGCGGCCTTCGACCACATCCTGCAGGCCATCGACACACTGGTCCGCGAGCTCGGGATCGCGTACCTGAAATGGGACCACAACCGCGACCTCGTCGATGCCGGGCATCCGTCGACCGGGCGGGCGGCCGTGCACGACCAGACCGAAGCCCTTTACCGGCTGCTCGACGACCTCCGATCGCGGCACCCGCACCTCGAGATCGAGAGCTGCGCCTCGGGTGGAGGCCGCGTCGACCTCGGTGTCCTCGAGCGGTCCGATCGCGTCCACACCTCCGACAACCACGACCCGATCGAGCGGGCCCGGATGCTCCGGTGGACGGGGCTCCTCGTCCCGCCCGAGATGCTCGGGTCGCACGTGGCCTCGGCCAGATCAGCCACGACCGGACGCACGCACACGCTCCACACCCGGTGCGCGGTCGCCCTCCTCGGGCATTTCGGCGTGGAGTGGGATCTGCGCGAGCTCGACGATGCGGATCGGACGACCCTCGCCAGATGGATCGCCGTGTTCACGCGTCATCGCGGACTCATCGCCACCGGCCGCGTCGTCGGCGACGGCGAGTGGGACGACGACGCTCCGACCCTGCGCGGGGTCGTCGCGGAGGACGGCACCACCGCGCTGTTCACCCTTGTGACTCCCCCGCGGTCGGCCGACTCCCGTCGTCGGGTCCGCCTTCCCGGACTCCGCCCGGACGGTCACTACCGCCTCGCCGTCGCGCAGGACGACTCCCTCGGCCCGCGCTGGGTGATCCCCCAGTGGCTCCGGGATGCGCCGCCACTCGACGCCGACCCGGCCACGCTCGTGGCGGCGCCCGTGCTGAGCGGTGGCCAGCTGGCCGTGATCGGCCTCGACCTCCCCACCTTCCAGCCCGACCGCGCGATCACGATCCTCGTGACCGCCGTCTGACCCTCGACCCGCTGCACAGAACAGGACCACATCACCCATGGATTCCACTGCGACCGTCACCGTCGACCTCGACCGGCCAGGACCCACGATCAGCCGACACGTCTACGGCCACTTCGCGGAACACCTCGGGCGCGGGATCTACGACGGTTTCTGGGTCGGCGAGGACTCGCCCGTGCCGAACGTCGGCGGCATCCGGCTCGACGTCGTGGAGGCGCTCCGCGAACTGCGCATCCCGAACCTCCGTTGGCCGGGCGGCTGCTTCGCGGACCGCTATCACTGGACGAGCGGCATCGGACCTCGTGAGGACCGCCCGAAGCTCGTCAACACGCAGTGGGGCGGGACGAGCGAGACCAACGCGTTCGGCACCCACGAGTTCATGGAGCTGTGCGAGCTCCTCGGCGCCGACGCCTACGTCTCGGGCAACCTCGGTTCGGGCACGGTGCAGGAGATGGCCGACTGGATCGAGTACCTGACCGGTGCCGGGGAGACCCCGATGGCCGAGTTGCGTCGCGCGAACGGCCGGGAGGAGCCGTGGGACGTCCCGTTCTGGGGCTTGGGCAACGAGCCCTGGGGATGCGGCGGCAACCTGCGCGCCGGCGCCTACGCGGACCTCGCACGCCAGTTCGGTACCTTCTGCGAGAGCGGCGGGAAGGTGCCGCTCTACCGGGTCGCCGCCGGCGCCGACGGGTTCGACGTGGCCTGGACCAAAACGCTGATGGAGGTCGTCGCCGACGTGGCCACCCACCCGTTCTCGGCGACCCCCTGGGAAGCCGTCTCGGTGCACTACTACACGATCGGCGGCAGCTGGAAGGCGAAGGGCAGCGCGACCGGGTTCGACGCCGCGGAGTACTGGAGCACGATCACCGCAGCACAGGGCGTCGAGCAGCTGCTGTCGTCGCACGCCGCCGTCATGGACGTGTACGACCCGGAGGAACGGTTCGGCATGGTGCTCGACGAGTGGGGCACCTGGTGGGACGTCGAGCCGGGCACGCACCCCGGGCATCTGTTCCAGCAGAACACCATCCGCGACGCCATGGTCGCCGCCTGGCACTTCGACGTGTTCCACCGATTCGCGGGCCGGCTGCGCATGGCCAACATCGCGCAGACGGTCAACGTCCTGCAGGCGATGCTCCTGACCGATCCCGACGGCGGCGAGATGGTCCGGACGCCCACCTTCCACGTCTTCGAGATGAACAGCCCGCACCAGGACGCCACGTCCCTCCCGACGCACGTGGTCGGGCCGGTCCGCGACGCCGACGCCGCACACGCGGGTGGCATCCCGACCGTCTCCGCCTCGGCGAGCGTCAAGGACGGCGTCCTCCATTGCTCGCTGACGAACGTCGACCTCGACGCGCCACTCGTCATCGAGGTCGACGTCCGTGGCGGGTCCGTGGTCGAGCCGCACGGCCGGCTGCTCACCGCTGCGCGGCCCGACGCCCACAACCGTCCCGGTGAGACCGACGCCGTGTCACCGCGACCGCTCACGGGTCTCGACGTCACACCGACGGGTCTTCGCGTCACGCTCCCACCGCACTCGTTCGCAACGATCACGGCTCAGGTCGTCGCGCCATGAGCGAGGTTGAGATCGCGGTCACCGAGGTGCGTGCAGCACGTCGGGCGCGGGCGGACCGCCCGCCGATGGGCTGGAACAGCTGGGACTGCTTCGGAGGGTCCGTCACGGAGGCCGAGGTACTTGCCAACGCCGCGTTCCTAGCCGAGCACCTGCTGCCCGTCGGCTGGGACACGGTGGTCGTCGACATCCAGTGGTACGAACCGGCGCCCGGCGTCGGCGACTACGAGCGCGTCTCCCAGCCGACGCTCGACGCCTGGGGCCGACCGCAACCCGCTCCGAACCGGTTCCCGTCTGCGGCGTCGGGCGGCTTCCGCGCGCTCGCCGACCGCGTCCACGCGCTCGGGCTCCGCTTCGGGGTGCACCTCATGCGTGGCGTGCCGCGTCTGGCCGTCGACCTCGACCTACCGATCCTCGGTTCGACCGCCCGCTGCGGGGAGATCGCCGATCCGTCCAACGTCTGCTCGTGGAACCCCGACAACGTCGGCGTCGACATGACCGCCCCGGGCGCCCAGGCCTACTACGACTCGGTCATGGCACAGCTCGCGGACTGGGGTGTCGACCTCATCAAGCTCGACGACGTGCTCTACCCACCGATCCAGACCGCCGAGATCGAGGCCATCTCGCGGGCGATCGACGCGACTGGTCGACCGATGGTGCTCAGCCTGTCCCCGGGGAAGCGACTCTCGACCGAGCACCTCGACACTCTTCGATCGACGGCGCAGCTGTGGCGGATCTCCGACGATCTTTGGGACGACTGGTCGGCGGTGCTCGAACAGTTCCAGCGCCTCGCCCGCTGGGCGCCCCTCCAGCGTCCGGGGGCGTGGGCCGATGCGGACATGCTCCCGCTGGGGCGGATCGGCATCCGCGCCCACGTCGGTTCGGACCGGCTGAGTCGCCTCACCCCGGCCGAGCAGCAGACGCTCATCACCCTCTGGTGCATCGGCCGGTCGCCGCTCTTCTTCGGCGGCCACCTCCCGGACACCCCGGCGCACACGCTCGCGCTCCTGACCAACCCGGACGTGCTCGCACTGCTCGGCAGCGACGGGACCCGGGAGATCATCCGCGACGGCGACCTCGTCGTCTGGGCGGCTGAGCTCGGCGAGACCCGGTGGCGCGCGGTGTTCTGGCTCGGTGATGCGGACACCGGGCTGCGGGTGCACCTGGCCGATCTCGGTTGCGCCGATCGATCGTCCGTCACCGAGCTGTGGAGTGGTCGGCCGTTGCCGGTCGTCGACGGCGCCGTCGACACGTCCCTGCCCGCGCACGGTGCCGTGCTGCTCCGACTCGACCACTGATGGATCGCCGACAGCAGCGCGTCGAGCGTCATCGAATCGAACTCGACGGACCGGGCACCCGGTTCGTCGATCGGTTCCTCATCGGGAACGGGACGTTGGGCGCGGCGCTCGACGGTGTGCCCGGACGGGAGGGCATCGACCTCTCGCTGGACACGTTGTGGTCGGGAGGTCCGCGACGTCCGGGCGACGGGCCGGCGGGCCGCTCGCTTCCCAGTCCGCTGGAGTCCGTGCGCCGGGCGATCGCCGACGGCGATCCCGTGGCGGCCGATGCCCGCTCGGCTGCACTGCGCGGGACCGCGTTCACCGAGTCCTTCCAGCCGCTCGGGCGCCTCACCATCGACTACGCGTCGCCCGACAGCGGTTCGCGCTCGACACGGACCTCCGATCTCGCGCGCGGCGTCGTCGAGACGACGTCCACGAGCGGTGGCGAGGCGGTCACGCTCCACGCGTTCGTGTCGGCGGTGGACGACGTGCTGGTCGCCGAGCTGCTGGGTGACGGTGTCCGTGAACCGCTGGTCGGGTTCGCGACGCCGCACCCGTCGACGACGGAGGAGCGCACGGTCGGCGACACCCGGTGGTGGTCGGTGACCGGCCGTGCGCCGGCGAGCGTGCGACCCTCGTATCTCGGCGGTGACGAGGACGAGGCCATCCGGTACCCGACCGACGTCCCGGACGCCGAGGGTCTCGTCGACGCCGGCATGGCATGGGCGCTGGTGGTCGCGGTGCAGCCGATCCCGGGCGGGTTCCGCCTCGTCGCCGGTGCACGTTCCGGGCACCGCGGGTGGCGAGAACGACCGTCGGGCGACCCGTCCACGCTGCTGGAGCACACCCAGGGGACGGTCTCGCGTGCGTTGCAGCGATCCGGCGAAGCGCTGCTCGATCGGCACGTCGCCGACCATCGGTCGCTCTTCGACCGCGTCGAACTGGACCTCTCGGCATCGGCGTCCGCATCGGCCGACCTCGCGGAGCGCTACTTCGACCTCGGACGGGCGCTCCTCATCGGCAGCTCCCGACCGGGGAGTGAGCCGGCGAACCTCCAGGGGGTCTGGAACGATCAGGTCAGACCGCCCTGGAGCGCGAACTTCACCACCAACATCAACCTCCAGATGAACTACTGGCCGGCGGAGAGCACCGGCCTGGGTGACCTCGTCGAGCCACTCACCCGGTTCATCGGTGAACTGGTGGACGCCGGACAGCGCACCGGCGGCGAGTCCTACGGCCTCGACGGGGCGGCAGCCCACCACAACAGCGACCTCTGGCGGCACACGGACGCCGTGCCGCTCGACGCGCACTGGGCGAACTGGCCGAGCGCGCTCCCCTGGCTCGTCGCGCACCTCCACCGTCGTCTGGACGACGGTGGCGCTGATCACGCCGCGCGCGTCGCCGTCCTGCAGACCGTCGAGCCAGTGGTCTCGTTCGTCCTGGGAATGGTCGTCACGGATGCCGCCGGATCGCTGGTCGTGAGTCCGTCGACCTCACCGGAGAACCGGTTCGTGGTCGACACGGATCACACGGCGGCGATGACGGCCGGCGCGGCGATGGATCAGGAGCTGGCGCACGAGTGCCTCCGCGAGTACCTCGCCCTCGCGGAGCGGGTCGGCGACGGCATCGCGGACGTCGGGCTCCTGGCTCGAGCACGCGACACCGTGGCCACCCTCCGACTGCCGCAGGTCGGCCGCGACGGAACACTCCTGGAGTGGGCCGAGGAGCGGGAGCCGACCGAGCCCGGCCACCGACACCTCTCCCACCTGTACGGCCTGTATCCGGGGACGCGGATCACCGAATCGGCCACGCCCGAGCACTTCGAGGCAGCCCGACGCGCACTGCGACGGAGACTCGCGAACGGCGGGGGCGGAACCGGGTGGAGCATGGCCTGGGTCCTCTGCCTGGCCGCACGACTCCGTGATCCAGGGCTCGCGTCCGAGGCGCTCGACACGCTGCTCGGTCCGCTGTCATCGGCCTCGCTGCTCGACCTGCACCCGATGGGCGACCTCGACGACGTGTTCCAGATCGACGGCAACCTGGGTGGGACGGCCGGTGTCGTCGAGTTGCTCGTCCAGGGACACGGCGGTGTCCTGTCGCTGCTGCCGACCCTCCCGGCCGAGTGGTCGGCGGGACGGTTCCGAGGGTTCCGGGTCCGGGGTGGACACGTCGCGGATGTCGAGTGGAGCCGTCATCGCCCCGTCGCGGCGACCCTGCTTCTCACGGCTGGCGGCGTGCTCGTCGAGCTGCCGGACGACGGCTCGATGATCGCCATCACGGGCCCTGGCGGCGCACTGCCGACACGGCTGGAGGACGGCGCGCCGGCCGGGCGGCTGCGGATCAGGCTCGACGAGCCCGGTGTCCACCGGCTCGAGTTCGCGCGTCCGCCCGGCGATCAGGAAGACTGACCGCCTCCTCAGGACGTCGGCTACTCGGCCTGTGCCTCGGCCTTCGCCGCTGCGATGGCGGCGTGCACCTCGGACATGTCGAGACCGCGCACCTGCGAGATGAGGTCCTCGAGTGCCGGCGCGGGGAGGGCACCGGCCTGCGAGAAGACGAGCACGCCGTCGCGGAACGCCATGAGCGTGGGGATCGACGTGATCTGCATCCCGCTCGCGAGCTCCTGGTTCGCCTCAGTGTCGACCTTGGTGAACACGACGTCCTGGTGCTGCTCGCTCGACTGCTCGAAGACGGGGCCGAAAGCCTTGCACGGGCCGCACCACTCGGCCCAGAAGTCGACCAGGACGATGCCTTCGGCCGACACGGTGTCCTCGAAGTTCGAGATGGTCAGTTCCTGCGTGGTCATCATGTGCCCTTCGGATCGGTGGTCGGACGCTTCGCATCCGACTGACGAGCCTACCCGCGGACGACGGGCCGTCCTCCCCTTGTGCCGCGCCGCGGTCAGTGCCCGGGCGGCTGCTCCGGGAGGAGCAGGAGCCGGCGCTGTATCCGCGACATGATCAGGAGCACCCCGCCGAGGACCGCGAACAGGACGCCGCCACCGACGACGATGCCGCCGATGAACCCTCCGAGGAAGCCGTAGCCGTCGCCGCTGCTGTTGACGAGGATGACCACGCCGACGGCCAAGGCGAGCACACCGATCCCGAGGACGACCCAGGACATGACGAGATAGGTGCGGAACGCGCGCGCTCCATGGAACGTCGGCCGGATGCCGTACTGGGTTCCGACGTACTGGGCCCAGCGTGAGCCGGTCCACCACCTCGTCGCCCGAGACGACACGGAGTACCAACCGGCACCGGGACCGTCCTGCTCACCGGGTAACGGACGGACCACGTCCGTGACCACCGGGGTGCCGACCGGCTGCGGGATCCGCCGCACGGCCGTCGTCTGGGCGGCGATACCGAACCAGAGCAGCGTCAGGAGCAGCATCGGGAATCCGTTGAACGACAGGTGGGTGGACAGCGCGCCGAGGCTGAACTGCGCGATCGCCAGCACGAGGAAGACCGATCCGAACACCCAGGCCAAGCTCGGCTGCTCGGTGGTCGCCCAATCGGTCCCGGGCTTCCCGTTCTTGACCCTGAGCCCCGTCCAATGCGAGCCGTCCCACCATCGGAGCTGATCCGGCCCCGTCGGATACCAGCCCAGCTGCGGTCCGGACGGCAGCTGCGACGGCGACACCATGGGAGTCGGCGCCTGCGGTGCGACCGACACCTGCTGTTGCTGCACCGGTCGCGCGGCGTCGGCCTCCTGAGCGGTCCACTGCGTTCCATCCCACCAGCGCAGCTTGCCCGGCGTCCCCGCCTCGTACCATCCCGGTGCAGCGGTCATCGCTGCTCCTTCCCCCGAAGATCACGCTCATGACGTCCATGCAGCGACCCCAGTGTCCCGTCTGCGGGTCATCGCGGCAAGCCGTCGTTGTCGAACATCAGGCGAGCCAGGTAGGTTGACGGCGACGGGATGAAGGGACCACCGTGGCCAGACGCAAGACGCCGGAGCAGATCGCGGACGAGGAACGACGCTACGAGCTCGCGCGATCGGCGAGCACGTTCGAGGAGTTCTCCGTCTTGGCGAACGACCCCAATCAGGCGATCCGCGCCGCTGCGGCGCACAATCCGGCAGCCGACCCAGCGGCGTTGGAGCTCTTCCTCGAGGACCGCTTCTGGGGTGCGCGTATCGAGATCGCGCTGCACCCGAACGCGACGGACGATCTCCTGATCCACCTCCTCGAAGCCGATCCGCGCAAGCGCGGCGTCGTCCATCACGAGGCGGAACGCCGGCTCGCCGCGAACGGCGTCCGCTTCGACGACGACGGCCTCCCGCTGATCGGCGACGCGGGTACGAGCGCTCGTTGAGCCCGTACAGCCGGATCGACTGGGACGCGAGCCCCGAGCATCCGTCATCCGTCGCCGAACCGTATCTGATGGGCACCGGTGTCGTCACCGACGAGGACACCGGGAGTCGCCCGCTCTCGCCACCGCACCGTCATCCGGACGCCATGCTCGCCTGGTGCTACCGCGGCACCGTGTGGGTGCATCTCCCGAACGCGATGTGGCGCCTCGCACCGGGTCAGGGCGTCTGGATCCCAGCACACACGCCGCACACCGCGCACCACGAGCGCGACTCCACCGGGTGCTACACCTACCTCCCCGCCACCTCGCTGATCGCGCCCGTCGAGACCGTCACCCAGGTCCTGGTCCCGCGTGCGGTGCAGGAGATGTTGCTCCACCTCGGGATCAACGACATGCCGACCGACCTCCGGGTCCGTGCGCAGGCGGTCCTCATCGAGATGCTGCAGCAGCCCGCGCCGGAGGCGGCGGACGGCTGGGGCGAGATCCCGATGCCGTCCGATGATCGTGTCCGTCCGCTCGTCCGTGCGATCCTCGCCGATCCGGGTGACCTCCGGGGCGCGCGCGAGCTGTTCGACGTGCACGGCCTCCACGAGCGCACCGTGCTGCGGATCTTCCAGCACGACACCGGGATGAGTTTCGCCCGGTGGCGGACGGGCGTCCGGATGACGCTGGCGGCGCGGCTGATCATCGACGGCATGCCGATCGGGGCGGCCGCGCACCGGTGCGGGTACGCGTCCTCGAGCGCCTTCTCCGCGAGCTTCCGAGCCCGGTTCGGCATGACCCCGCGGGAGTACGTCGCACGGGTGCAGGCGGACCCCGCCCACCAGCTCTACTGGCGCTGATCCACCAGGGCACGCATCATCGTGTCGGATCCGCGACAGAACTCGTCGGTTCCTCGACGCTGTCGCGCGCGGAAGCGCCCTACGATCATTCTGTTAGGACATGCTTACCTAACTTCTGGATCGCCAGCGGTGATCCCACTCCCCCCCTCTTCAAAGGAGCCCCATGCCGCACGCTTTCGCGCGCCCGAACGTCCGCCGAGGATCCACCCTCCTCGCCGCCGTCATCGCCACCGCTCTCGCCCTCGCCGGATGTTCGGCCGCCACCGGCGACACCGGATCGACGACGGCATCGACCGACGGCGTCGTCATCGAACACGCCCACGGTGAGACCGTCATCCCGGAGAAGCCGGAACGGATCGTGGCTCTCGGGTGGATGACGCCTGACATCGTCGCCGCCCTCGGCACCAACCCCGTCGGCATCGAAGAGGTCTGGGGTGCCGGTGAGAACGGCTACCAGCCCTGGTTCGAGGACTACGTCTCCGAGGCGTACGGCGAGATGCCCGAGATCATCCCCTTCACGGACGACGGCCCGAACTACGAGGCGATCAAGTCCCTGAAGCCCGACCTGATCCTGAGCCTCTACTCCGGTGTCACCGACATCGAATACGAGCGGCTCACCGAGATCGCCCCGACCGTCCCCTACATCGAGGGACCCTGGAACCCGGGCACCTGGGAGGGCATGACCCGCACCGTCGGGAAGGCGATGTCGGAGGAGGCCAAGGCCGAGGAGCTCATCGGCGAGACCGAGGACCTCATCACCTCCCTCGCCGACGCACACCCCGAGTTCGACGACAAGAGCTTCGTCTGGGGCCTCACCCTGAACGAGGGCGGTACGGACCTCGGCGTCTACCTCGAGTACGACCCGCGGGTCCGCATCACCGAAGCGCTCGGCTTCACCTCGACCTCGGCGATGGACAGCTTCCTCGCGAGCGCCGAGGGCGACAACTGGTACACCGGCGTCAGCCTCGAACAGCTCTACGACGTGGACGCCGACCTGTTCGCCGCATGGGGCGGAAGTGCCGAGGAAGGGACGTACACGGTCGAGAACGCCGTGGTGTCGCGCTGGTCGCCGATCGCCGCCGGGTCCTACGTGATCTACGCCGACGCCGCCAAGGCCTCGGCGATCAGCGCGCCGACCGTCCTGTCCCTGCAGTACGTCCTGCCCGGCTACGTCGACGACCTCGCAGCGGCACTGCAGGGCGAGCCGACCATCGACGGCAAGTGACGTCGGAGATATCCCGGACCGCCGTCCCGTCAGCAGCGCCTGCTGCGGGCGGGCCGACGGACGTCCCGATGCCCGGTGGGGCCGGACGCGCAGACGTCTCGCCCCACCGCACCGGGACGCTCGCCGTCGGGCTCCTCGTCGCCACGGTGATGCTGATCGCCGCAGCCGTCGCCTCACTCGCCATCGGCAATCGGGCCATCGATCCCCTGACCGTCGTCCGCGCGCTCGTCGCCTACGACGACGCGAACCCCCTGCACCTCATGGTCATGGAGCTGCGCGTCCCACGGACGCTGCTCGGCATCCTGGTCGGTGCGGCGCTCGCCGTCTGCGGCGGGCTCATCCAGGCCTTCACCCGCAACCCGCTCGCCGACCCGGGCATCCTCGGGGTGAACGCCGGCGCGTCGTTCGCCGTGACCTTCGCGGTCGGTGTCCTGGGACTGACGACTCCCGGCACCTACGTCCCGTTCGCCCTGGCGGGTGCGTTCATCCTCACGGTGATCGTCTACGCGCTCGGATCCGTCGGGGCCTCGGGTGCGACCCCGATGAAACTGACCCTCGCGGGGGTCGCCCTCGGTGCCGCCTGCACCGGTTTCACCACCGCGATCGTGCTGCGGGACGAAGGCACCCTCCAGGTCATGCGCTTCTGGAGCGTGGGATCCATCGGAGGCCGCACCCTCGACCAGCTCACGTGGGCTGCTCCGCTGATCGTCGCGGGCCTCGTGATCGGTCTGCTCTGCGCCCGGTCGCTGAACGCCCTGACCCTGGGAGACGAGCTCGCACAGGCGCTCGGGGTGCGAGTGCGCAGCACCCGGGTATGGGTCGTCGTGGCCGTCACCCTCCTGGCGGGTACGGGCGTCGCAGCCGCCGGTCCCATCGCCTTCGTGGGACTCATGATCCCCCATGTCGTGCGGTGGTTCACGGGCCCCGACCAGCGCTGGGTGCTGACGTACTCGATGGTGATCGGCCCCGCGTTCCTGCTGCTCGCAGACGTCCTCGGCCGGATCGTGTTGCCGTCCGGAGAGCTCCGGGTGGGGATCGTCACGGCGCTCCTCGGCGCTCCCATCCTGATCATGCTGGTGCGTCGGAAGCGGGTGAGCGGACTGTGAGCGTCATCGACCATGGACGACGGCTGATCCGAGTGGAGACCGCGCACATCGCGACGCTCGTACCCGTGCGGTCCGTCCTCGTGTGCCTCGGACTCGTCGTGGTGATCATCGGAGCAGGGCTGTTCGCGATGACGATCGGTGCGTACCAGATCGGCTTCGACACGGTCATCCGGGCGATCGTCGACCCCGCGTCCGACCCGGACGTCCGCCAGGTCGTGACCGAGTGGCGACTGCCGCGGGTGCTGTTCGCGGTGCTCTGCGGGGCGGCGCTCGCGCTCGCCGGGGGCATCTTCCAGTCGCTCACCCGCAACCCGCTCGGCTCACCGGACATCATCGGGTTCGGTGTCGGCGCGCAGTTCGGCGTCACGCTGACGATGCTCGTCCTCGGGCTCAACACCTACCTGTTCAAAGCCGCCGGGGCACTCGTCGGCGGTCTGCTGACCGCCTTACTGGTCGCCCTCCTCGCGAACCGCCACACCATGTCGTCCTTCCGGCTGATCATCGTCGGCATCGGCGTCTCGGCAGGGCTCGGTTCCCTCACCTCCTGGATCCTCATCTCCGTCAGCGTCGAGCAGGCGATGATGGCGGCCACCTGGGGCGCAGGCTCTCTCGCCTCGCTCGGCTTCGACCAGCTGCTCCCCGCCGCCACGGCCTTCGTCGTGTTCGCCCTGCTGGCAGGGCCACTCCGACGATCGCTCCCCGTGCTCGAGATGGGCGACGACGCCGCCATGGCCCTCGGGGTGCGTCCTGGACCCACTCGCCTGATCGCCATGGTGGTCGGTGTGGCCCTCGTCGCGATCGTCACCGCCGCCGCCGGCCCGATCTCGTTCATCGCCTTGGCCGCCCCGCAGATCGCTCAACGGCTCACCCGCTCGAACACCCCGATGGGCCTCGCGCCGGTGATGCTCACCGGAGCCGCCCTGGTCGTCGTCTCCGACGCCGTCGCGCAGCTGCTCGCGGTCCCGGTCGGTGTGGTGACGCTCTCGGTCGGTGGCATCTATCTGACCTGCCTGCTGGCCGCCCAGTTCGTGCGCCGCACGTGAAAGGAACTCCCATGACCACGTCGCTCCTCGCCCGCGACCTCACCCTGGGCTACGGCGATGCTCCGATCGTCTCCGAGCTGTCGCTCGAGGTGCCGGACGACTCGTTCACGATCATCATCGGACCGAACGCCTGCGGCAAGTCGACCCTGCTCCGCGGACTCGCACGGCTCCTGCGCCCGACCGCCGGTGCCGTCCTCCTCGACGGGGCGGACATCCGCGCGTCGAAGCCGAAGGACACCGCTCGCCGACTCGGGCTCCTCCCCCAATCCGCCATCGCCCCCGACGGGATCACCGTCGCCGACCTCGTCGGGCGTGGGCGGTTCCCGCACCAGAGCGCGATGCGGACGTGGAGCAGCGCCGACGAAGCGGCGGTCTCGGAGGCGATGGCCGCGACCGGGGTCACGGAGCTGTCCCGCCGGTTGGTCGACGAGCTCTCGGGCGGCCAACGGCAACGCGTCTGGGTCGCGATGGCACTCGCCCAGCAGACCAAGCACCTGCTGCTCGACGAGCCGACGACGTTCCTCGACATCGCGCACCAGATCGAGCTGATGGAGCTGTTCACGGATCTGCACCGCAGCGGCACCACCCTCGTCGCGGTCCTCCACGACCTCAACCACGCCGCCCGCTATGCGACGCATCTCGTCGCGATGCGCGACGGCGCGATCGTCGCCCAGGGCGATCCGCAGGAGATCATCACCGCCGACCTCGTGGAGGCCGTGTACGACCTGCCATGCCAGGTCATCACCGACCCCGTCTCTGGTACCCCGCTGGTGCTCCCGCTCGGACGGTGGAGCCGGTGAGCGGGACGACGACGAGTACGCCGCGGCGCCTCTTCGGCATCGCGCTGGGAGCGGACGGTCGCGGCGCCATGCTCGTCGCCGCGACCGGCCTCCTCATCGTGCACGCCCTGTCGGAGGCGGCGATCCCCGTGATCATCGGGGCGACCATCGACCGCGCGGTGGTGCCGTCCGATCCGGTCGCCCTCGGGGTCTGGATCGGTGTCCTGGTCGGAACCTTCCTCGTCCTGACGGTGAGCTACCAGTCGGCCTCGCGGCTCATGGTGTCGATCTACGGGCACGGCGAACAGGCGCTCCGGCACCTCACGCTGTCCCGGATGCTTCGGCCGCAGCTCTCACGACAGAACCTTTCGGCGGGTGAGGCCCTGACGGTCGTCACGTCCGACACCTACCGGGTGGCCGGCGTCGCCTGGTCGGTCGCGCAGCAGTCCGCCACCATCGCTGCGATCATCGGAGCCGCCCTGGCGATGTCGGTGATCTCGCCCGTGGCGACGATCGTGGTGTTCGTGTCGACCATCGGGATGATGCTCGTCATGCGCGTCGTGTCACGCCCGCTGGAGCGCCGCGGGTTCGCCGAGCAACGGGCGGCGACCGAGGCCGGAGCGGTGGCCGCCGACTTCATGAGCGGGTTCCGAGTGCTCGTCGGCATCGGCGGGCGGGCTGAAGCCGTCCGGCGATATGACGCCGCCAGTGACGTCTCACGACGCGCTGCGACGGCCGCCGGGCGGTCCCTCGCCCTCTTCGACGCCGTGAGCGGCACGCTGGCGGCGTTCGTCATGGCCGCACTCGTCGGCCTGTCCGCGTGGTTCGCCGCGGAGGGGCGGATCAGCATCGGCGAGCTCGTGACGGTGCTCGGTCTCGCGCAGTTCATCAGCGGATACCTCGCACAGGCGGGATCATTCCCGTCCAACTGGATCCACAAGCTCGCCTCCGCCAAGCGCTTGGCCGCGGTCGTCGACGCCGACGACCTGCTCGAAGCGGGCGGTCGGCTGGACGAGCCGTCCGACTCCGGCCTTGCGACCGACGTCGTGCTGTCCTTCCACCCCGAACACCAGGACCGACCGGTAGACGTCCGTGCTGGTGAACTGCTCGGCGTCCGGCCGCCCGACAGCGACACGGCGCGCGCCCTCTCCCGTCTGCTCGGCATGCGGACCCCCGCCGAGCGCGGCAGCGTCTCGCTCGCCGTCGACGGCAGACTCGTCGATCAGCTGGACCTCGACCCGGTGGCGTACCGCCGTCGTGTGGTCGCGCCACCGCACGGCCAGCGCATCATGAGCGGCACCCTGGCGGAGGCGGTCCGCGGTCATGACGTGACCGGCGACCCGGACGCGATGTTCGTGGGCATGGCGGCGCTCGACGACGCGGTCGTGCAGCTCGGCGGCTGGTCGTCACCGGTCGGTGAGGCGGGCAGACGGCTCTCCGGCGGGCAGCGCCAGCGCGTCGGCATCGCCCGGGCGCTCCATGCCGGTGCGGACGTGCTCGTCCTCGACGAACCGACGTCGGCCGTCGACGTCCTCACGGAGACCCGCATCGCCCGAGCGCTCGCGGCGCACGACGGCACCGTCGTCGTCATCACCACCTCGCCGGTCCTGTTGAACGCCTGCGACCGCGTCGTCGAGCTGACTCCCGGTTCGGAGACCCGCCATGACTGATCACGCCACGGAGCCCACCACCGCCGAGATGCTCCCCGTCGCCGACGGCTCCCGCGTCCGAACCGTCGTCGGTGCCCTCCTCCGACGACACCGCGGACGGACCGCCGCCGTGGTGGTCCTCTTCCTCGCAGCAGCTGCACTGGGCGTCGTGATGCCCGCGTGTCTCGGGCGGATCGTGGACGCCGTCGCTTCCGATGCCGGACTGAGCGTCGTCTCAGGCTGGGTGGCCGCAGCCGCCGTCGGCGCTATCGGGGCCGTCGCGGTGACGCTGTGGGCGACTCGGGTGCTCACGGGGCTGGTACAGGACCTCCTCGCCGAACTGCGCGAGGACGTGTTCGCCTCGGCCATGCGGCTCCCGGTGAGCGCCGTCGACGACGGCGAGCGTGCCGATCTCCTGTCCCGGGTCACCGGCGACGTCGACGCGGTCGCGGAGGCCGGCGGGAACGTCGCCCCGACACTCCTCTCCGCCGGGTTCGCGATCGGAGTGTCGGCCGTCGCCCTGGCAGCCGTCGACCCGTGGCTAGCGCTCGCCGGTCTCGCCTCGGCGCCGTGCTACGTCCTCGGGACCCGTGCGTTCCTCCGGCGATCCCGAGTGGTGTTCCGCACGGTCAGGATCCGCGAGGCATCGCGCAGTCAGGCCGTGCTGGACGCGGTCGACGGCGCGGAGACCCTCGCCGCGTTCGCGGGCACGGACCACGCGCTCGAACGCGTCCGGGAACGCGCGGCCGCCTCCATCGACGCGCAGATCGAGGGCGTGCGCGTCGCGAACCGCTTGTTCCGACGGATCAACTCGGGTGAGCTCGTCGGGCTGTCGGCGATCCTGGCGACCGGCTTCCTCCTCAACCTGCAGGGCACGATCACCGTCGGGCTCGTGACCACCGCCGCGCTCCTGTTCCACCGGCTGTTCGATCCGGTCGGCCGGCTCATCTTCGGGCTCGACGACATCCAGCGGGCCACGGTCGGGCTGGCCCGGCTCGTCGGCGTCATCGACCTCGCAGCAGCGTCGTCCGCGATGCCGGAGTCGCCCTCGCCCGCAGGCGGCGTCGCCGCAGCGCCCGGGATCCGAGTGCGCGACCTGACGTTCCGGTATCCGACCACGGATCGTGGGATCGCGGAGGTCACCATCGACGTACCGCCCGGCACGACCACAGCGCTCGTCGGCACGTCCGGCTCGGGCAAGAGCACCTTGGCGCGGGTCGTCGCCGGGCACCATCCCCCGACGTCCGGGCGGGTGCTCGTCGGCCACACCCCGTACTACCTGTCGCAGGAGCTCCACCACTTCCGTGGCTCGATCGCCGACAACCTCAGGCTCGGCGCGCCGGACGCCAGCCGGGACGAGATGGTCTCGGCGCTCCGTGCCGTCGGAGCCGAGTGGGCGGTCACCGCGTTGCAGGACGACCCGGCGGCGGACTTGACCGGATCGACACAGTCGCCCGTGCCGCTGGATGAGGGGCGTATCCAGCAACTCGCAGTCGCTCGGGCGTTCCTGGCGGACCCGGCGATCGTGATCCTCGATGAGGCGACGGCCGACGTCGGGTTGCACCATCGCGACGCCGTCGAAGCGGCGATCGCCGTCCTTCGGACGGACCGGACCGCGCTGCTGATCGCGCACCGGTTGGAGCAGGCCGCCACCGCCGACCGGATCGCGGTCTTCGCGGACGGTCGGATCGTCCAACACGGCACGCACGCGGAGCTCCTCGCCTCCCCCGGCCCCTACCGCGAGTCCTGGCTCGCGCACAGCCCGCACCCGACCCAGCACACCGAACCGACCCGAGAGGCCGAGACGCCATGAAGATCCACCGCGGCATCGTGACCGCAGCGACACCCCTGAGTCCGAACCTGATCCGCATCACCCTCGGCGGTCCGGGCGTCGAGGACTTCGTCAGCACCGGCACGGGTGACGAGTACGTCCGCGTCTTCTTCCCCCACGGTTCCGACCCGACGGAGGTCTCGCTCCCGGTACCGGCGGGCGACTGGTGGGAGACGCCGGAGGGCTCCCCGCAGGCACCGATGCGGACGTACACGATCAGCGCCGTGCGGCAGGATCCGGTCGAGATCGACATCGACTTCGTCGTGCACGAGGCCGGGGTCGCGGGGCCGTGGGCGGCTCGCGCCCAGCCCGGGCACGTGCTCGGCCTGAACTCGCCCACCGGCCTGTACGCGCCGCCCGCCGACATCGGTTGGCAGGTGCTCGTCGCTGACCTCACCGGTCTTCCCGCAGTCAAGCGCATCGTCGCACAGACACCGCCCGGACTGCGGACCCGCGTGGTGCTCGAGGTACCGAGCGAGCGGGATCGGATCGCGGTCGAGACGAACGACGACGTGACGGTCACCTGGGTGGTGGGCGGCAACGGACACGGCCCGAGTGCGCTGGGCCGACTCGTCCGGAGTGTCGTGGACGAGCGTCTCCCGCTCGATCAGGGCTACATCTGGGTGGCGGGTGAGACGGTGGCCCTCCGCGACGTGCGCAAGTATCTGCGCAAGGAGCTCGGGCTACCCGCCACCCGCTTCAAGGTGGTCGGGTACTGGACACCGATCACCGCGTGGGACGAGAAGTTCGCCGCCCTCCCGGCGTCCGTCCAACAGGAGCTCGACGCGATCTGGAGCACCGAGGAGGACGCCGAGCCGGAGGACGTGCAGATCCGGTTTGAGGAGCAGCTCGACCGCCTCTGCCTCTGACCGCGGTGGGGCGTGCGCCCACGGCCACCATCACCCCAGCAGGCCGACCGGCGCGATCCACACGGTGGACTCCCCCGGAACCGCGCCGGCTTGGAGGGCGCCCAGGACGACGGCATCGTGCTCCGCTTCGAGCGGGAACGGCTCAGTGCCGAAGTTGGTCAGGACCTGCCAACCGTTCGGCCGCACGAACCGGATGACGTCCGCCCGCCCCGTCTCGACCCACTCGAGGTGCTCCTCGGTCTGGAGCAGCCTCCGCAGTCGGAGCGCCTCGCGGTAGAGCGAGAGCGTCGAGGTCGGATCTGCAGCCTCCACATCGACCGCGTACTCGGCGAACCAGGCCGGTTGCGGCAAGTGCGCGACCGCACCTCCGAAGCCGAAGGCCGGTCGGTCCGCTGACCACGGCAGCGGCACTCGGCAACCGTCGCGACCCAGCCCGTCGTACTCGCCACCGCGGAAGAACGCGGGATCCTGGCGCTGCTCCGCCGTGATCGCGGCGACCTCCTGCAGGCCGAGCTCCTCCCCCTGGTAGAGGTAGGTGCTGCCGGGAAGCCCGAGGAGCAGGAGGGTCGCCGCCCTGGCGCGCCTGAGCCCCTGGTCGCGATCGATGTCAGCCTCGGGACCACCCGCCGCGACCCATTCGGTGCCTTGCTTCACCGGTCGTCCGGCCAGGGGCGGGAGTCCGTACCGTGTGGCGTGACGGGTCACATCGTGGTTGGACAGCACCCAGGTCGTCGACGACCCCGTCTCCGCCGCCTGTGCCAGGTTGTCGGTGATGACCGTGCGGAACTCGGCGGCATCGAAGTCCGCCTCGAGCAGATCGAAGTTGAAGGCCTGGCCGAGCCCCTCCGCCGAGGCGTACTTGGCACGACGCTCCGGCGAACTCACCCACGCTTCGGCGACCGCGGTGCGCGGCGGGTCGTACTCCTCGAACACCCGCCGCCACTCGGCGTACACCTCGTGCACGTCGTCGCGGTCGAGGAGCGGATGGTTGCCATCCTGCGGCATCAGTTCCAGTTCAGCACGACTCGGCAGCGGTTCGGTGAGGTCTTTCGTGAGCATGTGCGCGACGTCGATCCGGAAGCCGTCCACGCCCCGATCCGACCAGAACCGCAGCGTCTTCAGGAAGTCGGCGCGGACCTCGGGGTGGTCCCAGTTGAGGTCCGGCTGCTCGGTGGCGAAGTTGTGGAAGTACCACTGGCCGTCCTCGACCCGCTCCCAGGCGGGGCCACCGAAGACCGACTCCCAGTCGGTGGGCGGTTCCTCCCCCGATGCGCCCTTCCCCTCGCGGAAGACGTACCGGTCGCGAGCCGCCGACCCGCGGCCGGCGGCGAGCGCCTCCTGGAACCACTCGTGCAGATCCGAGGTGTGGTTCGGCACGATGTCGACGATGACCCGGATCCCGCGGTCGTGCAGGGCGGCGATCAGCTCGTCGAAGTCCTCCAGCGTGCCGAGCCGCGGGTCGACGTCGCGGTAGTCCGCGACGTCGTACCCGCCGTCGGCCAGCGCCGAGGGATAGAACGGACTGAGCCAGATCGCGTCGATCCCGAGGTCCGTGAGGTAGTCGACCCGCGAGCGGATGCCCGGCAGGTCGCCGAGACCGTCCCCGTCCGCGTCGGCGAAGCTCCGCGGGTAGATCTGGTACACGGCGGCCTGACGCCACCAGCTGGCGGCGGCCGTCCGCCCGGCGTCGGCGGACTCGGTGTCGGTGTCGACGAGTAGTGCGTCGGTCATGACGGCGTGGTCCTCGGTCTCTCTGATGGTGGATGGATCCGGTGTCGGGCGGTCGGTCGGGCGGGTCACCCCTTGACGGCACCCTGGGTGACGCCCGACATCACCCAACGCTGCGCGAACAGGTAGGCGATGATCGCGGGGGCCATCGCCATCAGGTACGAGGCGAAGGCGACGTTGTAGTTGCTGCTGAACTGGGTCTGGAAGAGGTTCTGTCGCACCGGGAGGGTCTGCAGTCCCGCGTCCGAGATGATGAGCGACGGCATCATGAAGTCGTTCCAGGCGTAGAGGAACGCGAAGATGCCGACGGTGGCACTCATGGGAGCCAGGAGCGGGAAGATCAGCTTCCAGAATGTCTGCCAGGTGCTCGCACCGTCGATGCGCGCACTCTCCTCGAGTTCGATCGGGATCGATCGCAGGAACGCCGTGAACAGCAGCACGCTGAAGCTCAGCTGGAACATCGTGGCGAGGATGATCACCCCGAACGGGTTGTCGAGTCCGACCCGACCGGTCAGCTGGATCTGCGGCAGTGCGACGACCGGGAACGGGATGAACATCGCGGCGAGCAGGTAGAAGAACGAGAAGCGGAACAGTCGGCGATCCCAGTTGCGCACGATGGCGTACGCGGCGAAGGAGGCCAGGATGATCGTCGCGACCACGGTCCCTGCGGTGACGAGGAGCGACATCGCGAAGCCGACCGGGAACTTCGTGAGCGTCCAGGCCTGGACGAAACCGTCGATGCTGAACGGTGCCGGGAGCGAGAAGGCGTTGCCGTCGACCGACTGGGTGTCGGTCTTGAACGCCATCGAGATCGTCACGTAGAGCGGCAGGAGGACGGTCACTGCGCAGAGCAGCAGGATGATCGTCGTCGACCAGCTCACCCGCTCTCCCCTCGTCCGCTGCTTCGGGGTGGCGTTCGCCGTGGTGATGGACTGGGTGCTGAGCACGGTTGGCGTAGCCATCAGAGTGCGTTCCTTCCGCGCGTCGCCGAGAGTTGCACGAGGGCGATGATGATCGTGATGATGAAGAACAGGGTGGCCGTGGCCATCTGGTAGGCGTAGTCACCCGTCTGGAACCCGCGGATGATCGTCATCGAGATGCTCCGGGTGGAGGTGCCCGGGCCACCGTTGGTCAGACCGACGATGATGTCGTAGGCGTTCAGGTAGTTCTTGAAGCCGAGGATCACGTTGATCACGACGTATCCCATCACCAGCGGCAGGGTGATCCGCAGCAGCTGCTGGCGCTTGTTCGCGCCGTCGAGCGACGCCGCCTCGTAGACGTCACCGGGGACCGCGAGGAGGCCTGCGATGTAGATGAGCAGCGTGCCCGGGATCGACTGCCAGGCCGTCACGATCACGATGCCGAGCCAGGCCAGGTCCGGGTTGGAGAGGATGCTCGTCTCGAGGAACGGGATCCCGAGCGCCGAGCCGGCGGCCGGTACCGAGTTCATGAAGAGGAACTGGAACACGTAGGCGATGATGATGCCCGAGATGACCATCGGGATGACGAAGATCCCGCGGAGCCCCATCTTGAAGCGGATCTTCGCGGTCAGGCCGACCGCGAGCAGGAACGCGATGACGTTCACCGCGATGACCGTCACGAGCGAGAACCCGAAGGTGAAGAGGAAGCTCGTGAGGATGGCCGGATCGCTGAACGCGGCGATGTAGTTCGTGAAGCCGATGAACTCCCAGTCGCCGATCCCGATGGAGTCGGTGAAGCTGAAGAAGATGCCGACGACGCCGGGAAGCGTGATCGCAAGGGTGAACAGGATGACGGCCGGGAACAGGAAGAAGTAGTAGATCGGCTCGACCCGTTTGGTGCTGCGTCGGACCTTCGGGTTGCCCCCGGTCACGATCGATGTGGTGGCGCTCATTCGGAACCCTCCTTGCTCGTGACGGGCGGCTGTCGGAACGCGAGGCGTGCCCAGTCCGCGTCCATGGTGCGGAGCATCGACGCCGCGTTGGTGCCGAGGACCAGCGACTGCGCGTAGTTCTCGGTCGGGATGGCGCGGGGGTTGAGCACGCCCGGCCCCTGGTAGAACGCGCCGGCGTCGTAGTACGGGATCATGCCCGCGACGCGCGGGTCGTCGGGAGCCGTGCCGTCGTCCGTCGGGACGAACCCGAGCTGCGACTCGTTGTAGGCCTGGATGACCTCCGGCTGGAAGAGGTACTCGAGGAAGTCGCGGGCACCCTCGGGGTTCTTCGCCTCCTCGGGGATGATGGTGACGAGGTCGAGGTTCACCCGGACCTTGAGGTCCTTCGGGTCTTCGGTCATCGGCAGCGGGAAGGTCCCGAGGTCGAGATCCGGTGCGGTGAGTGCGATCTGGCTGAACGCCCACGGGCCCTGCAGGTACATGGCGCCCTTGCCCTCGGCGAAGGCGACGTTGCCGGCGTCGTAGGTGCGACTCGGCGCATCAGCCTGCGTGTACTCCTTGGCGAGCAGCTGCATCTTCTCGATGGGCTCCAGGAAGTCCTTCTCGAACGAGACCGGAGCATCCGGTCCCACCTCGGTGCCTTCCTCCGCGAGCCGGTCGTAGAAGTCCGGGATGTCGACGGCGCCACCGACCGAGTAGTCGAACCAGCCCTGGTTGGCGGTCCAGGCATCGGCGAACGTCGCGTAGAACGGCGCCACGCCGGCCGCCTTCAGCGTGTCGGAGACGGCGATGAGTTCACTCCACGTCGTCGGCACCTCGAGGCCGTACTCGGCGAAGATCGTCTTGTTGTAGATGACGGAAGCGGCCATCACCGAGTAGGGCAGCGCGCTCGTGCGTCCCTCGCAGACGCCGTACTGGTCGAGCAACGGCTGGAGGTCGTCGCGGATGGACGCCGCCGCTGTCGTGTCGGACAGGTCGGAGAGCGCGCACCGTTCGACGAAACGCGACACCTCGTGGTTGTAGTTCGAGAGCATGAGGTCCGGCGGGTTGCCACGGACGAAGCTCGCCGCGAGCGGATCGGGCCCCGAGGTGTCCATGACGACCTCGTACTGCTGCTGCGAGGCGTTGTAGTCCGCGACGGCCTGGTTCATGAAGGTGAACGCCTCACGCTTGCTGAACGTGAAGTGGATGGTCTCCCGGCCATCACTCGAGCAACCGACGAGGACGCTGGCCAGGAGCGCCACACCCGCCACTCCGGCCGTGGCGCGTATCGCGCGTTTCAGTGGGTTCGACATCATTGTCCTTCCGCGGAGCCCTCGATGGATCCGCTGACTAAATACAGAGAGTAAATCAACTGATGACGGAAACTCTGCCATCCGTTCGACGTCTGGTCAAGCACCGGTTCCATCACGACATCCACGGGTCGGACACCGTGATCGTTCACGGTTCTGCGCACGGTGCAGTGCCTCCGCGGCACGGTGTCCACGCGGGCCCTCGGATCGTGGATATCGTTGTCGGTCATGGAAGCGACGACGACGGAGCGGGCATCGGAGCCGCGCTCCTCCAGCATCACCGCCGTCCTCGATCACGCCTGGGCGACGTCCGCGTTCACCGCGGCCGACGTCATCACCGCCACCGGGTTGTCACGATCGACGGCGATCACGCTCTCCGACGAACTCATCGGACTGGGTTGGCTGACGGAGCTCGATGACGCACGTCAGGCTGGTGCCGCCTATCGGAAAGGTCGCCCCGCCCGACGCTACGAGCTGCGCATCGACGCCGGGATCGTCGTCGGTGTCGACGCCGGAGCCCACTCCATCACCGCCATCGCTGCAGACCTGCGCGGTCGGGAACTCGCGAGGTCGCACCACACCGTCGATCCGGCGGCCACCGCTGAGGCGCGGGTCGACGCCGTCGACGCGGCGATCGACGAGGTCCTGCGACAGTGCGGACCGAAGCCGCCGCTCTGCATCGTGCTCGGCGTCCCGGCCCCCATCGACGCGCTCGGGCGATCACCCGAGGGCAACGTTTTCTGGGATCGGATGAACCCTTGGCTCGGTGAGCGCATCCGCGACCACGGCTGCGCGGTCGTCACCGACAACGACGCGAACCTCGCCGCCGTCGCCGAGGGCGCGATCGGCGCCGGCGTCGGTGTCGACTCCTACATCACGGTGGTCACCGGTGAGCGGCTCGGAGCCGGATACGTCGTCGACGGTCGTCTCGTCCGCGGTCGCGGCCGGGCGGGCGAGCTGCACCTCCTCGACCTCGTCGACGGCGTCGGTTCGTCGCGAGGCATCGCCGCGCTCCTGCGCGACTGGGGTCGCGAGTATCGCGAGAGCGGCGGGCTTCCGGAAAGCAGCCCGCTCAGCCGCGTACCGGTCGCGCAGGTGGATGCGCAGTCGGTCCTCGCTGCGGCGGATCAGGGCGACACGGTCGCACTCGATCTGGTGCGCCGGATGGGTGATCGCATCGCGCGGATGAGCGCCATCCTGGGCGGGTTGCTCGACGTGGAGCGCATCGTGTTCGCCGGCGGGATCGCTCCGTCGATGTCGCAGCTGCTCGAGGTCGCGTCGGAGCGCATCCCCGGCTACATGAGCGCGGAACCTCCCCTGCTCGTCGCGTCGGAACTCGGTGCCGACATGGTGGCGCAGGGTGCGGTCGCGACCGCGATCGACGACGTGCGTCGCAACGCACTGCGGATCGACCTCGCGCACTAGAGCTCAAACGAGCAATCCATGCGGCACATTGCGCGTTTTGTCGATTTCCCTACCATCGTTGATATCGTCATCAAAAACTAAGACCCTCTCTGTACTCGCGAAGGCGCAAGATGGGTGTCCCATAGTTAGGGTGTCGATCACGCGCAAATGTCTCTTGGGACTAAGCTCCTCTTAGACTGAGCATTCTTGTCTAATGATTTGGTCGGCCGCTGGTCACCGGGGTGGCTGTCAATGAGCACCTGCGACCCGCAACAAGGAGAAGGTAGACCGACGATGAACAAGCTACGAGCGATCGTCGGCCCTTCTCCAGGTCCAGGCCATGGGGAGTGTTTCATCTGGACACGAACCTCGGATTCCAAGGTAGTGGCGATCGATGCCGGAGGGGCCGCTTCGATAGGGCGTCACGCAGCTTCATTCAATCCCCAGATCTTGATCCTGAGCCACGACGACTCGGATCATGTTCGGGGAGCTGTCGAACTCATCAACGGAGCGAAAAAGAGCCTCCGCGAGCTGTGGGTTCCCGCCGAATGGGCGCTACTCGTGCGACAGATCGCCAATACTGCGCCCGGCACCTCACTCTCCGCTGGTTTCGGGACGGTAGACGTCCGGGATCTTGAGTTATCGATCGCCAGACTGCTTCAGCAGACGGCGACCGACGGCGGCGCTCCACCACTCGCGGTGACTCTCGCTCAGGCTGAACAGAACCTTCGATCGTGGGATCTTTCAGGAGCAAGGCCGCAGCAAGGGTTTTCACTTAACAGTATTCGGCCTGCCTCGGCGGGCTGGTACGGCGCCAGTGACTTGGCTGAAATCATCAAACGAGTCAGGTTTCGCGCTAGGACGCTAATTTCCATTCTCAAAGCGGCACTCAATAGTTCGGTGTATATCAGGTATTTCTCCATTGACCTCGCCTTGATGAGCTCGAATAGAGGATGGAACCTTGAGGGGGATCCGGGAAACGTTACCCTCGCGAACGCATTCGAGGCTCCGCACGCTCTAGCCGTTCAGGTCCCTGCCGGTCTCCCATTCACGTACGCACTGACACGGATAACCGTTCAGAATCGCCGAGCCTTGTGCACTCTTCTCTGGAACGGACCACTCTCACCGAAGGGTGGATCGATCATCTGGAGTGATACTGACGGCGAGTGGCTTAAGCACTCCGGCCCACTCGGACTCAGCAAGCTCATCCGGACCCTCCGCGCAAGCTCCGCCCCGCATCATGCTTCCGCAAATGCCGCTCACGACACGGTTTGGAAGGAAATCAGTCGCGCGTCTCAACAACTGCTAATGATCAGCGCCGGAGGACAGAGGAATCAAGCGCACCGAACCGAATACACGGCAATGAAGAGCAGGCGGAGTTGCACTTGGTGTCGCCCAGGGTCCACGACCTATCAGGAAGTAGGCGTCTCCATAGCACCCTCGGGAGGAACAGCTCTTCGGGGGGCGTGTGTCATCTCGCACTGAATGCACCTCTCTGTCCAATGAGACCTGCATGAGCCCAGCCCGTAGCTCCCGCGACGATGGGAGAGGCTGGGCGACCGCGAATGGTGAACGGTCGGCATCATGCTGAACGAGTAGGGTCACCACGTCTTGTCGCCACGCCGCCCGTCGATGCCCGCGGAACGGAGGCTCCTATTTGCCCTGACGGAATCGGAGAAGTCTCTGTCGAACAGCGTTGGCCCTCTCTTCTGGAGCGTCACAACGCGCTGCGTATCGACCTCGCCCGACCAGTACGCTGACGTCGTAGCCAGCCGGAAGGAGCACCATGGCCGATGCGATCATCCTCGTGTCAGGGGGTGCGGCCGTGACCCCGTTCACGGGTCCGGACCATGCCGCCGGCTCCGGCCTCGCCGCCGGGAACACCCTCACCGCGCTGAGAGCGCACCTGCTCGGGCGGGCGATCCCGGTCTTCACCGCACCGGCACGCATCGGTGCCGGGGAGGTGCACGAGGACACGGGTTGGCAGGGGTTCGCCGATGTCCCGATCGTGCTGCCCGCCGAGGTGACCGTCAACGCCGTCGGTGGGATCGACGCCGGCGGAGCCAGCCTGGCCGCGTTCCTGCGGTGGCTGTCCGACGAACACGGTTTCGCGAGCGTCGACATCGTCGCCCACTCCATGGGCGGTCTCTTCTCTCGTGCCGCAATCCGAGAACTGCGCGGCTCCGGGCCGTCGATCGGCCGGCTCGTCACCCTCGGCACGCCGTGGGAGGGATCGCTCCTCGGCGATGTACTCACCGGCGAGGTCTCGGTCCACGACGCCCACGGTGACGAGGGGACCACGACGATCCTCGAGGGGTCGAGCGGCTATGCCGCCGAGAACTCACAGGGCGCTGCCGACGAGGTCTCACGCCGGTTCCTGCACGAGTGGAACACGACACAGGCCGGGTTCCTCGACGACCTCGCCGTCACCGCCATCGGGGCGGGCCACTTCCACACGGCGGTCGAGCCGCGACAGCTGTGGCCGCACGACGGTCTGGTGGCACTGCGAAGTGCCCGAGCCGATGACGTCCCGGTCGACGTGCTCCCCCTCGTGGTCCGCCACTCCTCCGAGGAGGACGTCCACAGCATCTTCTTCGCCGACGCCTTCGACCTCCCGTGGGAGCGCGCGCTCACCTGGGATCCCGAGGTCTTCTCCGTGATCGACGAGGCGCTCACATCCTGAGTCGGCGTCGATGTCCGTGCAAGCGGACCAGCGCTTTGGAATATACCCCGGAGGGGTATCGTTCGGCTTGCTGAACGAACCGAAGGAGTGCTCATGAGCGACCACACCCACCACAACCACGGCCAAGCATCCGACAACGCGACCTCCTGGCGGATGGCCGCCACCGCCACCCTCCACTGCCTCACCGGTTGTGCCATCGGCGAGGTGCTGGGCATGGTGATCGGCACCGGTCTCGGACTGCACAATCTCGGGACCGTGGTGCTCTCGATCGCACTGGCCTTCGTCTTCGGCTACGCGCTCACGATGCGCGGCGTGCTCCGCGCGGGCCTGTCCTGGCGCGCCGCCATCGGTGTCGCGCTGGCCGCGGACACCGTGTCGATCGCGGTCATGGAGATCATCGACAACACCGCGATGCTCGCCATCCCCGGAGCGATGGACGCCGGCCTCACCAGCGGCCTCTTCTGGGGCTCCCTGGTCGCCGCTCTCGCCCTGGCCTTCATGGTCACCACACCGGTCAACCGTTGGTTGATCAGCCGCGGCAAGGGGCACGCCGTCGTCCACGGACTCCACCACTGAGGCCATGATGGGCCTCCGACCTCGCGGTCTGCGACTGTCGTTCGGACGGCGCGTTGTCGTCGGCGGGGCCCGCCTGCTTCATCGTCGGCGGAGGTCTCGCAGTGCCTCCGGCGACGGGGTGAGACTGCCGACGATCTCGCCGAGGCTGCTGATGACCGGGTGACGTCGATGCGAAGGCGCGTCCTGGTGACCACCGTCGAATCGCAGGAACCGCACCTGGAGCGCTTCGGCGATCTCCTCGTCGTGATTGGTGTCGCCGACCATCAACACCCGCCGGGGATCATGGCCCGAGTCCTCCAACCACGCGGTCACGACATGCTCCTTCGACGCCGCATAGACATCGGTGATGCCGTGGACGTGTGCGAAATGGCCGTGCAGCGAGTGGGGAGCCAGCTGACGCTCGAGGGTGACCTCTGGGGTCGCCGAGATGAGGACCTGCTCGACGCCGAGCGCGTCGATCGCCGCAAGGGTGGCGCGGGCCTGCGGTTGGAGCGACGCCGCTCCCACGCCGGCGGCGAACAGCGCGAGATATTCGTCGGCCGCCTCCAGGAAGTCGGCTGCATCGACACCGAGCCGGGCGTAGAAAGCCCGGATGGGGAAGCCGAACACGGCCCGATACGCCTCCTGGTCGGATATCTCGGCAAGACCCCGCTGCCGGAGGACGGTGTTCATCGCGGCAAGCGCCACCTCGACATCGTCGAGGAGCGTGCCGTTCCAGTCCCAGCACACCGCGTCGATGGTCATGGATACGTTCTCGTGCACGAGGTCGAGTCTCACACGATCGGCCGACAGCGGTCGGATCCGACGAGGCCGGTGGCTCCCCCGCTCAGGTGGGCCCGACGCCGACCGCCAGTCCCTGCAGGACGTCTGCGAGTGCCACGGCACCGGCCTCAGCATCGGCGTCCTCGGCGTACTCCTCCGGCGAATGGGAGACGCCGGTCGGGTTGCGGACGAAGAGCATCGCGGTCGGCACGTGCGACGCGAGCACTCCGGCGTCGTGCCCCGCTCCGGTACCGAGCACAGGCGCCTCCGGCAGCATCCGTTCGAGGCGCCCGCGGAGGAACGGGTCGAAGTCGGTCGTGGCGCTGAACGACTCCTCGGTGATCGCGGCCTCGCATCCCTCCTCCGCTGCGACGAGCGACAAGCGTTCGGTGATCCCCGCCACGATCGCGGCGGTCACGACGTCGTCAGGATGACGGACGTCGATCCAGAAGTCCACGCTCGACGCGATCACGTTCGTGCCTCCCGGCAACGGGAGCACCCGACCGACGGTCGCCCGAGCGTCCGGCGTGGCCCGCCCGATCGTGCGGATCTCGGTGATCATCCGCGCAGCCGCGACGAGCGGGTCCCGTCGATCCTGCATGAGCGTCGTCCCCGCATGGTTCCCCTCACCGCGGATCGACACCCGCCACCGTCCATGCCCGAGGATGCTCGAGCCGATCGCGACCGGGCGATCGAGGTCGACCAGCGCCCGCCCCTGCTCGACGTGGAGCTCGACGAACGCGTCGATCGCTCCGAGCCCGGCCGGATCTGGACCAACACCCCGCGGATCGACACCATTGCGTGCGAGGACCTCGGCGAACGTGTCCCCCTCCACGTCGCGCAGGGCCAGCGCCCGATCCGGACTGATCGCACCGGTGAGGAGCCGCGAGCCGAGGCATGCGACGCCGAAGCGCGAGCCCTCCTCCTCCGGGAAGACCGCGACGACGATCGGCTTGGTCGGCTCGAAGCCTCGCGAGCGCAGGTGGTCGATCGCGATCAGCGCCGATGCGACCCCGAGTGGTCCGTCGTAGGCGCCACCGCCCGGTACCGAGTCGAGATGGCTCCCGGTGACCACCGCACCCGTCGTCGAACGTGACGGCACATGCCACCAGGCGCGGATGACCCCGTTGCCGTCGATGTCCACGTCGAGGCCGCGGCGCTCGGCCTGACCGACGAACCACTCCCGCAGCTCGAGTTCGGCGGTGGAGTAGACGGGCCTCGAGTACCCTCCCCGACGGTGGTCCCGACCGATCCCCGCGATCTCGTCCAGGAGCGAGACCACGGTGTCGCGGGTCACCGGACCGCTGCCAGGCTCGGCCGGAACATCGCCGGCACAACGTCTCGGCCCTCGATCAGCGCGAGGGCGTATTCGCCGATGAGCGGGGCGAACTTGGCACCGTGGCCGGAGCAGGGCGCCAGGACCGTGATCCCGTCGACCCTGTCGATGACGAAGTCCTCCGTCGGGGTGTTCGTGAACAGGCAGGTCGTCTCGGCATACGGTTCCGGGACGAGGCTCGGGAGGAACTCGCGGACGTAGGCGACGACCCGTCGGCGGTTGGCGGCGTCGACGACGCCGTCATGATCGGCGGCCGAGGGGATGCGCCTGCCACCGTTGTACTCGGCGACCTTCTGACCACGCCAGTCGGCGTCGCGCCCTCCGGGGAGCCCGTAGACCTGCATCCGCTCGGACTTGTGGATGAAGGTGGGCCACACGGCTCCCGATCGTGCCGGGTCTTCCGCGTCGATGCCAAGTCGGTCCCGGTACGGGAAGTGGTACGCCTGCTCCTGTCGGACCTCGAGGGCCGGGAACGCATCGAGGAACCCGCCCGGCAGCGCGAGCTCGCCGAGGAGGTCCGGAAGCCAGCCGCCGGCTGCGACGACCACCTGCTCCGCATCGAACGCCCTCCCCCGAGACCCGAGCACCCGGTATCCGGTGGCAGTCCGCGCGACCCGCTCGACCGGCTGATCGTTCAGGACCGTGGCCCCGGCGCGGACGGCGGATTCGAGCATCGCCATCACCGCCCGCTCCGCGTCGATGACGCCGGCTCCCGGATGCCACAGAGTGGGCGTGTCGAAGCCGATGTCCCAACGGGCTCTGGCTTCGTCTCGGGAGAGCAGCTCGTGATCGATGCCGTGCTCCGCCAGCACTGACGCGAGGTGCTCCGGGCGGCGGGTCGTCCCGAAGTCGAGCGCCCCCGTCTGCGTGATCAGTGGACGCCCGTGTTCCAGGCCGAGCTCGTCCCACCCTGACGCCGCCGCGAGGACGAGACGGGTGTAGGACGCCTCCGGGTAGGCGTAGCGGAAGATCCGGGCCGATCCGTGGGACGATCCCCACTCGTTGGCCGGGCGACTCCGCTCGAGGACGGTGACGTCGTGCCCGGCCTGGGCGAGGCGCCAGGCCGCCGCAGCACCTGCGAGCCCGGCTCCGACGACGATGACGCTCGTCATGCGCGTGCTTCCAGGTCTTCGTCCTCGTAGGCGCGCTCGGCGTGCGCGTGCTCGTCGATCCCGGCGACCTCGTGCTCCTCGGGGATCCGCAGACCGATGGTGATCTGAATCAGCTTCGCGATCACCCAGGTGACGATGAACGAATAGGCGAGGACCGCGACGGTCGCGATCGTCTGCACGCCGAGCAGTTCGAATCCGCCGCCGTACAGCAGACCGGAGCGTCCGTTCGGAGCCGCATCCGTCGCGAACACTCCGATGAGGAGCGTCCCGATGATGCCCCCGACGAGGTGGACCCCGACGACGTCGAGGGAGTCATCGAACCCGAGCCGGAACTTCCACTCGATGGCGAGGCAGCAGACGACGCCCGCGATGGCCCCGATGATGATCGCACCGATGGGCGAGACGGCGCCGCAGGCGGGGGTGATCGCCACGAGGGCGGCGATGATCCCCGATGCGCTGCCGAGGCTCGTGACCGCTCCGTGGCGGAGTCGATCGACGATGGACCAGCCGATGAGCCCGGCACAGGCGGCGACGGTGGTGTTGAGGAACACGACGCTCGCCGCATTACCGGCTGCGAGCGCTGAACCGGCGTTGAAGCCGTACCAACCGATCCAGAGCAACCCGGCGCCGACGAGGACGAGCGGGCGGTTGTGGGGACGGAGCTTGCCGCCCCAGTCCTTGCTCTTCCCGAGCACGAGGGCCAGTGCGAGCGCCGCGACGCCGGCGTTCATGTGCACGGCCGTCCCGCCCGCGAAGTCGACGGCACCGAGGGTGTTCGCGATCCATCCACCGGTCGCCGTGTCGTTCGAGAAGGCGAACACCCAGTGCGCGACCGGGAAGTACACGAGCGTCGCCCAGAGCCCGGCGAACAACAACCACGCGCCGTACTTCATGCGACCGGCGG
Source organism: Plantibacter sp. CFBP 13570 (assembly GCF_014841395.1). NCBI lineage: Bacteria > Bacillati > Actinomycetota > Actinomycetes > Micrococcales > Microbacteriaceae > Plantibacter > Plantibacter sp. CFBP 13570. The sequence goes on from NZ_JACYTW010000004.1 coordinate 64,197, forward strand.
CGGCACCGGCGACGAGCGCCGTCGTCACTCCGGCGAACAGCAGTTGGAACGCCGCGAAGAGTGCGAGGGGAATGCCGGCATCGGGGTCGTCGACGAGTGCCTGGTCGAGCCCTGCGAACTCGAACGGGTTCCCGATGAGTCCGAGCCCGCCGACGGAGTCACCGAAGACGAGCGAGTACCCGAAGGCCACCCAGAGCAGCGCGACGAGGCTGGCCCCGCCGAAGCACATGATCATCATGTTGAGGATGCGGCGGGACGAGACCATCCCGCCGTAGAACAGAGCCAGGGCCGGGATCATGAGGGCGACGAGCGCCGAGCTCGTCAGGATCCAGGCGACGTTTCCAGCGTCCACAAATCACTCCATCGTTCGAGGTGCACAGCGGCCGGACGGCCGCGGCGTCGGGTTCGGGTGGAACAGGTGTCGGTGCTCGGTGCCGGTCGGCGGTCAGGCCAGGTCTGGGGCTTCCCAGAGGTTGAGCTTCGTGCCAATCCCCTGCTCGACGGCGTTCTCGTAGATCGTCTTCGCCCAGGCGACGTCCTCGACGCCCATCCCACCGACGCTGAAGAGCACCGGCTGCTCGGGGAACTCGCGCCCGACGGCGCTCCCGTCGAAGACGTCTCCGATGTTGACCACGCGGGACTCGTCGAGTTCGCCGGTCCCGATGAGGTCCTGCCAGTAGAGGCCGATCATCCCGAACGCGGTCTCGTGTGACGGCGCCGGGTACTCCTCGGCCCACGCCTCGTAGATCTTCTTCGCGTCGGCGATGAGGCGGGCCTTGCCGGAGAGGGTGTACTCCTTGTCCATGCGCAGGTTCGCGGGCAGGCTCAGGAAGGCGCCCGGCTTGATCCAGTCGCCGTCGATGAACGGGTAATTCTCCGAGCCGACCAGGCCGGTGACGGCTTCGGAGACGATGTCCGAGTCACGCACGGCGGCCTCGACCGTCTCGGCGATCTCGATCGTCGTGAACTGCGGGTAGTGCTCGCGGACGTAGTCGGCGAACGCCTCGGACGTCGACCGTCGGCGCCCGTGGATGCGGATGGTGTCGAGCGAGGGACGGGCGGTGGTCATGGCGTGCAGGGCGCTCTTGTTCATGGCGCCGGGCCCGATGATGCCGAGCGACTTGGCGTCCACCGGCGCCAGGAGCTTCGCGGCGGCTCCCGGCACGGCAGCGGTGCGGTAGGCGCTCTCGAGGTTGCCGGACATGATCGCGTAGGGCGCACCGGTGTCCTTGTCGTTGAGCACGATGAGGTGGATGGAGCGCGGGAGGCCTCGCTCGCGGTTGTCGACGTTCGAGCCGTACCACTTGACGCCGGCGGTGTCGAAGCGTCCGCCGAGGTAGGCGGGCATCGCCATGAACCGACGGTCGGCGGCGTCCAGCGGCATGCCGGGGAACGGTGAAGTGGCGGGGAACCCGATCGGTGCTCCGTGCGAGTTGGCGGTCGGGCCGGCCATCCGGTAGTCACCCTTCGCGACGAGCACCAACACCTCCTCCATGACCTCCATGCAGTGGGCCATGTCCTTCATGCCGGCGGCGATGACCTCCGGTTCGCTCAGGTAGAGCATGTCGATCCGGGTGTTCGGGGAAGCGTCTGCGGTCACGGGTGGTCCTCCAGGTCGGGGTGTGTGGTCCTCAGCGAACACGGTCGCGATCGTCCTGGTCAAATACCGATTCGAACCTCGATTGAGAGCGTTTCGCTCGCAATCTGGACGAAACAGCGTGGTAATACGACGGTCGTATCGTCGATGGGATGGAGCTCCGCCAGCTGCGCTACTTCCTCGCCGTCGCCGAGGAGCTCCACTTCGGGCGCGCCGCTCGACGGCTGCACATGTCGCAGCCACCGCTGAGCGTCCAGGTCGCACGGCTCGAGCAGGAGGTCGGCACCGCACTGTTCGACCGTTCGACGAGGCGGGTGGCGCTGACCCCCGCTGGACGACATCTCCAGGCGCGGGCGAGACACATCGTCGAGGAGCTCGACACGGTCCGGGGTGAGATGCGCGACTTCGTCGACGGTCTCGCCGGGGAGCTCACCGCGGGGTTCGTGAGTTCGGCCAACTACACGGTCCTCCCCGGTGTCGTGCAGCTGTTCCGGGCGAGCCGCCCCGGGGTGACGCTACGCCTGGTGCCGTTGACCTCGGGCGAGCAGTTCGACCGGCTCCGCGACGGCACGCTCGACGTCGGGATCGTCCGTGACGAGGTCCCGCAGACGCCGTCCGACACTTCCCCCGCGCTCACGACCGAGGTCGTCTTCGAGGAGCGTCTCGTGGCGTGCCTCCCGGTCGGTCACCCGTTGGCAGGGCGACCCGAGGTCACCGCGGAGGAGCTCATGGAGGTCCCGATGATCTCCTACCCGCGGGCGCTCATGCCGGGATTCGTGGACCGCGTCGCGGAGGTGCTCGGCACGTCGAGTCGGACGCAGGTGGTCGAGGAGGTCGTCCATCAGGAGACCGCCCTCGGGTTCGTCGCGGCCGGCGTGGGTACGACGATCCTGCCCGAGTCGGTGCGGCAGCTGGTGCCGCCGTCGATCGTCGTCGTGCCGCTCGCCGGCTCGCCGACGACACGCCTGCTGGCCGCTCGTCAGGAACGGACGGACGAGAGCCCGGTCCACGACGCGTTCATCGCGTGTCTCCGTGACGCGGCCGCACAAATCGGGTGAAGGCCCACTCGAACACCGCGCGTCCGCTTCCCGTCTGGGCGGCGTAGCCCCAGTGTTCCTGCCCGACCTGGACAAACGAGTCGACCCTGTCCAAGCTAGAACCGATGACCGACACCCGCGACGACTTCACCATCCGACGAGCCACTCCGGACGACGTCCCCCTCCTGCAAGCGTGGAGCTGCGACGAACCCGTCGCCTGGATCGACCCGGAACGGCTGACCGCCGAACTCGCGAGTCGGAACTATCGACCGGAGTGGTCGTGGATCGCCGAGCAGGACGGTCGCCCGATGGCACGAGCACTCTGGTGGGGCCAGGCGGACGCGAACCGGCCCGCCACGCTCGACTGCCTCACCAGCACGGTCGAGGTCGCGGAGCCCGAACGTGTCGGCGCCGCACTCATCCGTGCCGGACTGGACGCCTTCGGCGCGGGTCCCGCACTGGAGTTCAACGTCGACGTCTCCCCTGCGTGGGCGGATGACGCTGCGAGTGTGGAGGCGGTGCGCTGGCGCCACGAGGCTGCTCGCGCGGGTGGGTTCTCGCGCACGACCGAGCGGGTCAGCTTCGCGAGGTCCAGCTCCGATCCGGTGCCGGCACGATCGCAGCGCCTTCGTTTCGTCGCCGCCCCGGACGACGCGTTCCACGAGCTGTTCGCCCTGGTCGCGACCGGCACCCTCGATGCGCACACGCAGGACATGGTCGCGCGCGAAGGACTCGAGGCGCTCGCGGACGACGACCTGGCGTTCTACCGTTCGCTCCCCGGCGAACGGGACGCATGGCGGGTCGCAGAGCTGCTCGACGGGACGATGGTCGGGTACATCATCCCGACGAGGACGGCGTACGACGCGAGTATCAGCTACCTGGGTGTGCTCCCCGAGCATCGCGGACACGGGTACGTGCACGACCTCCTGGCGGAGATGGTCCACATGCACCACGGGTCGGGGCAGGACCGGATCGTCGGCACCACGGACGCCGCGAACACCCCGATGCGCGGCGCCTTCGATCGAGCCGGTTTCTCGGTCACGCGCGTTCGGATCGTTCACGAGCAGTAGGTTCGCCCCGGGCTCGGTTCCGACCGAGTCAGCTGAGCACCGCGACACGGTCGACCGTCGCGCTCGTCAGACCCGCGACGACCGCAGTACGCGGACGACCCCGGCGCAGACCGCGAGCCAGATGATCGCTTGCAGGACCGCAGCGACGACGAGTGGCAGCACGAACGACCCGCCTTCGGCGGAGGACAGCCAGAAGGCTTCACCGACCGTGCAGGCGATCCCGACCCCCGAGACCGTCAGGAAGAGGGCGCGCAACGCCACCGACTCCCGACGATCGACGGCGTCCGCCACTTTGGTGGGGGCCTCCGGCTTGCCGGCGGTCTGCGGTGTCGCACCGGACCACGCCGCGATGGAACGGGTCATTCGGTACCCGGAGACCTGCAGCAGGAGCAAAACGATGGCGCTCGGCAACACGAAGACCAGTCCGATGAAAAGCACGATGCCCAGGCTGCCAGCCCCTGCCTCCGCCGAGTACGAATTCAAGACCGTCACGGTCGCCACGGACAGGGTGGCGGAAACGACGAACGTCACGGCGGCGGCGAGGCCGAGGAGCAAGCGCGCAGGTCGCTCGTACTCCCGGAGCAGGACCTCCAGTGCGACGTCGGAGACTTCGGGCTGTCGTCGTCCTTGTTCCGAGGCACTGATCCACGCCCTCGCCTCGGCTCGAAGCAGGAAGGCGTTCCAGGCTGCCGCCGTGGATGACGCGGCCGGCGGCCTCGATGGTGCTCGCCGCCCGGCCGGCTGGCGGGTTCGCTCGGGGTGCATAAGCCGACCTTACGCCGACCGCGGGCCAGGGGAAGGCGACACGGCCGCCCAGAACCGTCCGCACGGCCTCATCTCACTGCGCATCGATGAAGGTGCGAAGCGCCTCGGCCCACTGCTGCTGTGCGTCACGGCGCCACAGCACGGTCCGACTCCTCGCCGAGCCGTGCTGTGGCGGCTACCGCGCCGCGAGCATCCGATCGGCCGTGCGCAGCGACAGCGCCATCTGCGCCAGGCCCGGGTTCGCGGAGAGCGCGCTCGGGAAGGTGGAGTTGTCGCAGATCCACAGGTTGTCGATGTCATGCGATCGACCATCCCCGTCGACCACGCCGTCACCCGGATCGTCGCTCATCCGGCACGTGCCGAGCGTGTGCGCCGTGCGCGCGAGGACCCTGGTGCTCCGCGCACCGGCCGCCGTGAGGATGTCCGTCATCGTGCGGATGGCGTGGCGGTCGATGGCCTGCTCGTTGTCGCCGGGCGAGAAGGAAATGGTCGCACGCGGCAGACCCCACTCGTCCTCCTCCGAGGACAGCTCGAGCCGGTTGCCGTCGGCGGGCAGACATTCGGCGTTCATCCCGATGCCGGCGTTGTACCGAGACGCGTCGAGTTCGTCGACCAGCTCGGAGCCCCAGAGGCCGCCGCCGCGGACGAGGGTCGTCGCATAGTTGAAGGGCATGACGCCGAGGCTCTGCAGCAGGTAGCCTCCGGCGAAGTCCGCGCCCTCAGGGCGGACGAAGTCTTCGGTGATGAGCGCCGACGGGTAGCCGCGGTAGCCGCGGATCTGCCCGTCGAACCGTCCCCACACCTGCACCGCGCCATGGGCCAGGAAGTTGCGTCCGACCTGCCCGCTCGCGTTCGCGAGGTCGTTGTGCAGCAGGAGCCGAGGAGTCTCCACCCCTCCGCCGGCCAACACGAGCACCTCGCAGCGCTGCCGCTTGTCGACGCCGTCCTGGCGATAGACGACGCCCGTCACCCGACCGCGCGCATCACGCTCGATGGTGTGCACGACGGCGTCCGGCCTGATCTCCGCCCCCGCCGCGACCGCAGCAGGCAGGTACGTGATGGCGGTCGTCGCCTTCGCACCGTGGCGCTCGCCCTGGTGGATCGAGCCGACGTTCGTCGTGGCGCGTCGCAGGCCGTGGTGCGGCTGATCGCGGTCGCGGGTGATGATCGCGGCGGGTGCGTCGGTCGCACGGATACCGAGCGACTCGGCGCCCTTCGCCATGAGGTCCGCCGGGGCGTTGCGCTTCGGCGGCGCATACAGGTAGGTGCGCGACGGGTCCCACGGATACGGCGTCGGCCCGGAGACACCGATGGTCGCCTCGACCTCCTCGACGTAGCGGGTGAACTCCGCATGGTCGACGGGCCAGTCGCGGCCGAGACCGGTCTCGCTGCGCAGACGCAGGTCGCGTGCGTCCGGACGGGGCGTGAACGCGCCCCAGTGTACGGTGCCACCGCCGACGCCGAACCCGCTGTTGTTCGGACCGAACGCCGTCGGAGCGTCCCCGCCGCTGAACCGGCTGGACATCCAGTTGATCGTCGTCGCGTCGACCTCGTCCGGCGTTGACTCCGCGGGGTCGTGATTCGGCCCGGCCTCGAGCGCGACGACGCGCAACCCCGCCTCAGCGAGTCGCGCGAGCAGTGGTGCACCACCTGCACCGGTACCGACCACCACGACATCGACGCTGTCGTCGAGGTCGTAGGTCTTCATCGCGTCCAGGTTCACGCTGCGTCCTCCTGCTGCTGTTCGTGCGTGGGTGCGGGCGCGGCGCCGAGGTCGGAGGGCTCCCAGTCGTCTCGGGTGTCGGCACCGAGCTCGCGATAGCCGGCGAAGTCGACGTCTTCAGCGCCGGTCGCGAACCCGTCGTACCCGACCCGGGCCAACGACGCTGGGTGGATGAGCCACTCCCGCGTGACGTCCACGCGCAGGTCCTCGAACCAGCGACGCAGATCATCCGCATCGATGGCACCCCCGGGAACGCCCTGGCCGTCGATCACGGCGCCGACCAACGCATCCTGGTCATCGGCCGAGTCCGGCCAAGCGGTTCGGAGGGCATCCAGTCCGGCGCGGTAGGCCTCGTCGTCCGTGAGTCCTCCGACCGGCCGCCATCCGTCGCCACCACCGGCTGCGAGGTCGGCGTCGACCCGCGCGGCGAGGTCGATCCGCCCACCCGCCGGCTGCGGAACCAGGCGATCGGCGACGGCGCGGAGCAGGTCCAGCTGTTCCCTGCTCAGGGTGCGGGACCGATACCGGGGGTCGTCCGGCAAGGCGCGTCGTGCCAGCGCACGCCGCACCCGCGGCGTGGTCCGCGGGGACGCGATGACGAGCCCCCACTCCGCGGGGACGACCGCACTGTGTGCGACGATCTCGTCCCACAGCTCGGTGATCGCGCGCGCCACCTCGACCGGACGCTCGAAGGAGAGCAGATGTCCGGCTCCGGCGAACGGCACGAATCGTGCGCGGGGGTAGACGTCCGAGAGCAGCTCGGGCTGCACCGCGGCTCCGAGTGCATCGTCCTGATCTCCGGCGAGCACGGTGCACGGGAGGTCGAGGGTGCCGACGGAGGACGCGATGTCCTCCAGGCTGCCCTGCTCCAGCCAGCGGCGCCACGCGACGGGCGACATGGCCTGGACGGACGCCACGGCGGCTGATTGCAGCTCGGCCGGCAGGGGCGCACCAACATTGTCGTCCACGAAGGTCTGTGCGTCCGCCTCGACGATGGGCCCGTCCTCGATCCAGGTGAGCATCTGGTGGCGCTTGGCGTCCGGCATCGGCTCGGGCGTGGGCGGTGACGGTGCCAGGAGCACGACGCCGAGGAGCCCGAACACGGGGACGTCACCGTCGCGGACCCGGGCGGCGATCCCGGCGGCGACCTTGCCGCCCATGCTGTGGGCGCACAGCATCCAGGGTCCGCCGTCGGCCTGCTCCGCGATCACGGCGAGGGCAGCGTCGACCTGCGACTCGACCGAGCCGTCCGGCGCGTCGGCCGTGTCGCCCTGGCCGGGCAGCTCGACGGCGATCACCCGGAACCGAGCGTCGAGTTCACGGGCCATCGGTGCGACAGCGGCGGCGTCGAGGCCCAGCCCGGGGAGGAAGAAGACCGTGCACACAGCCGCGGTCACGGGGTGACCATGCCGCCGTTGACGTTCAACGTGGCCCCGGAGACGTAACCGGACTCCGCCGAGGCGAGGTAGACGTACGCCGGCGCGAGCTCGGCCGGCTGCCCGGCACGCTGATACGTGTTCTCATCGTCGAAGTGCTCCATCTGCTCGTCGGAGACGCCGTCCGAGACCTGCAACGCGGTCCACACGGGGCCGGGAGCGACCACGTTCACGCGGATACCGCGCGAGGCGAGCTGCAGTGCGAGCCCCTTCGAGAGGTTGTTGATCGCGGCCTTGGTCGCCGCGTAGTCGAGCCGGTCGGGTGACGGCTTGTACGCCTCGAGCGACGCCGTGTTCACGATGCTCGCGCCCTCGCCCAGGTGCTCGAGCGCCGCCTTGGTGATCCAGAAGTTCGCGAACACGTTCGTCCGGAAGGTCTCCTCGAACTGCTCGTCGCTGAGATCTTCCACCCGGTCGACCGCGATCTGCTTGCCCGCGTTGTTGACGAGGACGTCCAGGCCTCCGAGGAAGTCCGCGGCCTCCGCGACGAGCCGGCGGCACTGGTCGGCGTGCGAGATGTCGGCGACGATCGCTTTGCCTCGGCGCCCTGCCTCGGCGATGAGCGACAGCACGTGCTCGGCGTCCTCCTCCTCACCAGGCAGGTGGGCGATGACGACGTCCGCGCCTTCGCGGGCGAACGCGATCGCTGTTGCCGCACCGATCCCGGAGTCGCCACCCGTGATGAGCGCCTTCCGACCGTTCAGGCGTCCGCTGCCCCGGTAGCTCGCTTCGCCGAGGTCGGGAACGGGGGTCATCCTGGCCTGCACGCCGGGCTCCGGCTGGTGCTGCAGCGGGGGCTCGACCCGGTCGTACTGGGTCACGGGGTTGGTCAGGTCGTACTGGTCACGCGGAGACATGACGACCACGCTAAACGAGACGCAGGCCGGAACCGGTGGGGTTGCACTCAGCGCGTCCGGTGGTGCAGACGTCCGACGGAGGGCCGGCGTTCGGGCCGCGTGATCCATGCGTGGAGCGCGTCGTCGCCGATCGGGTCAACAGAACGATGAGGGTCCGCCCCAGCCGCCGACCCAGGCCGCCACCCGGGGATCAGGCCGGAGCTGGTGGACGCCGTCGGCGACGAGCTGCTGCGTCTCGAAGGCATCGGGACTGCCCCAGCGTTCCTCACGCCGCGCGGCCCGCCGGGATCGCACGCGGCCGAGCAACGCGCCGTCCGGGTCGACGAGCTCGACGGTGCCCACGTCTCCGGTGCCGAGGCGCGCGACGAGATCGACGATCCACGTCGGGTCGAGGATCACGACCGGACGGTCGAGCTCCCACGTCACTCGGGCGTCGACTCCGGCTACTTCACCCAGGACGCGCGGGTCTGCCCTGAGCTCCTCAGCTCCGCCGTCCTCGAGGACGAACCGAGCCTGCGGGAAGGCGGTGAACAGCGAGTCCGCCGCGACGAACCGAGCGGCCGCCGTGTGGGCGCCCCGCAACCGCACGACGAGATCCACCGTGTCCGACCAGAGCGCTCGTGGCGCTGACCCCGACACGGGGATCGACGTGAGGAGCCGCATGGTCTGGGCGTTCGCGCGGTCCACGCCTGAGCCGTCGCGCTCAGCCCATTCGGGGCCGTCGTGCCAGGCCACCGCGGCCGGGACGTGGGCGAAGACCGCTCCCGCCTGCCACATGCGGTGCGCCCACTCCCAGTCCTCCCCGCCGTAGGAGGTGAAGGACTCGTCGAATCCGCCGACCTCGTCGAACATGCTCCGCGAGCATGCGATGACCGCGCCGATCATGAATCGATAGGAGCGGTCGTCCGCGTCGCGCAGATCTCGACTGCGCGCGTACTCCTCGGCGAGCCACGCCGGTTCGGCGAGCTCACGGCCGGCGGCCGCCTCGACGACCGGTGTCTCCGGGGCGACCCCGGCGAAATCGGCGTGGCGACGCCGCCCCACCGTGACCGCCTCGGGCAGCAGGGCGGGCAGCCGCGTGAGCGCGCGCACGTACCCCGGCTCGGGGACCGTGTCGGCATCGAGGAAGCACAACACCTCGCCGCTGCTCGCCCCCACGCCTAGGTTGCGGACGGCGGCAAGCCGGAACCCCTGGTCCTCCTGCCGGACGAGGATCACGTCGTCCGGAACCGACACGTCACCCGGGGATCCGTCGTCGGCGACGATCACCTCCAGGAGGTGACGCGGGTAGTCCTGCGCGGCGAGGGCGTGCAGGGTCCGGAGCAGCTCACCGGGCTGGTCGTAGTGCGCGACGATCACCGAGACGCGTGGCAGCGGATCAGGATGGACGTCGTCGAGCGTGTCCCACCGGTTGCCGACGACCCACGGCTGCGCACTCCCGGTCACGCGTTGCGCCACACGGAAAGCAGGGCCGCGAGCCGGTCGACGGCAGCGACGACGAACTCGGGGTGGGACGCATACCAATCGATGTGGGCGGCGCGCACCTCGGCATCATCGACCTCGACGCCATCGATGATCCAGTGGTCGCGGGGCTCGTCCGTCAGGGACCAGGCGTCGACGACCTCGGGTGCGATGGGCGCGCGCACCGCGTTGAGCAAAGGGCGCCCGGGGTCGGTGACGCCGCCAGGGGCCCCCAGGGTTTCGAGGACGCGGGCGCCGAGCGGCAACCAGATCGCATTCCCCGGGTGGTTGACGGTGCGCGCGTGGTCGGCGGTGACCGAGTCGAAGAGGTCGGAGACCGGCACGTCGGTCGCGGCCTCGCGTCTCCGCAGTTCCTCGACGGAGGCGCGGCCGATCCCGCGCACGGCGTCCGGCTGGAGCGCAGACGCGACGGGGAGGCCTGCGGCGGCGGCGAGCGTCCGGACGTCGTGGTACGCCACGATCGGCGGGTTCTCCTCGACGCCGGGGACCCGGACGGCGGCCTGGAACGGATGCAAGCCCCCGAAGCGCACCGGCGTCACCGTGAGCACGCGGCCGCTCGTGGAGGCTGCCACCTGACGCGTGCCGAGAGGCAGATCGTGGTAATCGTCCCGAACGGGTTGCGACACCACGGTGTGCGCGACGCCCACCACTTCGTGCAGCCGCTCCGCGTCCTCGGGGGTCATCTCATGCACGGCAGGCACGCGCACGAACCTGCGGTCCGGCGCATCCATCACGGTGCGCAGGGATTCCGCCTGGCAGTTGCCGAGCACCACCCCGAAGTCCGTCGGCAACGGAGCGAGGCCGTAGAACTCCGCGTAGTGCCTGCGGCGTGCCTCGATCGGCGACCCGGCGGGTGCAGCGGTCGTACCCGGTTCCAGGGTGTGGCTCATGCCTCGACGGTATACCGTCGCCGAACCTGGCATGGTCCTGCCGCATCGGGGTTGCGCCGGGAAGCCGCGGTCTGCCATCAGCGCCGGGCATGCGCGTCAGCACCGCGCTCGATCGGGGTGGCGCTGCTCGCCTGGCGGCACGGCGCGGCCTCATGACGGTGGTGACGGTCTGCAAGAATGGGCACATGTCGTCCGCCCGCTCGACCCGCACCCTTCGTGGTGTGGTCGCCGCGGCGTTCTCGACCTTCGTCGCACTCCTGTCGCACGTCGCCGGCGGCGGCACCATACCCGGAGCACTCGGCCTCGTCGTGCCGCTCGTGTTCTCGACCGTCGTCTGCGTCCTGCTCGCGGGCAGACGGCTTTCGATCGTCCGTCTGTCAGTCTCCGTCGCGGTGAGTCAGGTCCTGTTCCACACGCTCTTCGTCCTCGGCACCGCCCAGGGCACCACCTCGACGACGACGCCGAGCGGCCACCTCTCCCACGGATCACCGGTGATCCTCGAGACGTCGTCGATGCCGATGATGCACGACGGCCACGCCGGTGCCGCCATGTGGTTCGCCCACCTCGTCGCCGGCCTCGTGACCATCGCCGCGCTCCACCGAGCCGAGACGCTGCTGTCGACGGCCGGAGCCATCACGGAGTTCGTCCTCGCACGGCTGGTGCCCGCGGTCCTCGCGGCTCTGGCGTCGCCGGTGCTGCCCGCCCGGGTGCTGCCGCAGCGTGACGTGCCGATCCTGCGCCCACTCGGCGTGTATCCGGAGACGACCGCCTTGCGCGGGCCTCCGGCGCTGTCCTTCCTCTGAGATCACGGCACGACCTCGCCGAGCTGCACGCTCGGTCGACGGTCACCGCTGCGTGCGCATAGGACGCTTCCTCGACGACGACGCTCGAACCAGCGTCGTCTCGATGCGCCGTGCACCGGCGGAGTGCCACCATTTCCGCCGCTCGGTCCTGCCCCGGCGCCCGTTCGGGTGCGGTCGCGGGCTCACCGGGTGAGCTGTGCCGCTGGGTTCGTCCACTCGAGCCCGCGGGGAAGGAGCCACCTCCTGTGGCAGAAACAACCATTCCGTCGAGTGCGCCCGAAGCCGATCCGAGCGGTCAGCGAGGCCAGTCGCCCGTCCTCGTCCCGATCCGTGCACCTGAAGCCGTCATGCTGGCTGCGTTGCCGGTGGCGGTCGTCGTGGCGCTCTCCGCGCTGCAGTTCACGGGTGCGTTCACGACCGGCACGCTGCTGTCGGATCCGGGGGTGATCGTCACTCGCGGTCTGCCGGTCGCGAGGGTCGTCCACGATGCGGCCGCGTCGGTCACGATCGGCCTGCTCATCGCGGCGACCTTCCTGCTGCCAGGGCAGCGGATCCTCCCGGGTGTCGTGTCGTTCTCGCAGTCGAAGGCGATCCGCTGGGCGGCCTGGGCGGCCTCAGTCTGGCTCGCGGCGGGGATCGCGGTGCTGGTGTTCACCGCGGCGAACTCCATCGGCGTGCCGGTGTCCTCACCGACGTTCGCGAAGACCTTCCTGTTCTACGCGATGGAGCTGGAGCTCGGGCAGACCCTGGTGTTCTCGCTCGCGTGCGTGCTGGTGGTGTTCTGCATCGTGCTCCTCGCCCGACGTCTGGCGTGGATCGCGGCCGCGAACGCGATCGCCGTCTTCGCACTGCTTCCGCTGTCCCTGTCGGGTCACGCGGCAGGCTCCGACGAGCACGGCAACGCGGTCAACTCGCTCGCGATCCACCTCATCGGCGTCACCGCCTGGGTCGGCGGTCTCGTGGCCGTGATCCTGCTCCGTCGGAAGGTCGGCGATCAGATCGGCGCGGTCGTCGCACGCTACTCGGTGCTCGCCGGTTGGGCGTTCGGTGCGGTGGCCTTTTCGGGCGTCGTGAACGCCTCGCTGCGCCTCGCGGGCCCGATGGACCTCCTCACCCCGTATGGGCTGCTCCTGGTCGCGAAGACCGTCGCCCTCGTGCTGCTCGGACTCGCCGGCGTGTGGCACCGGCTCCGGCTCATCCCCCGCCTGCAGGCCGAACCCGGGAAGCGGTCGACGTTCATCCGGCTCGCCGTCGTCGAGGTCGTCGTCATGGCGGTCACGATGGGCGTCTCGGTCGCGTTGTCGCGCAGCCAACCGCCGGTGTCGCAGGAGCCGGTCGCCGACGACGTCCGCCGCCGGCTCCTCGGGTTCGCCTACCCGCCGGAGGTGACGCCACTGCGGATGTTCACCGAGTGGCACGTCGACTGGATGTGGGCCGGCCTCGCCGTGGTCGGTGCGGCCTGGTACCTGTGGGCGTTCCGGACGCTCCGGCGCCGCGGCGACGCCTGGCCCGTGGTCCGCCTGATCGCTTGGCTGGCCGGCTGCGCGGCGCTGTTGTACGCGACCAGCGGTGGCCTCGCCGTGTACGGGCAGATCCACTTCAGCACGCACATGCTGCAGCACATGGCGCTCATGATGATCGTGCCGCCGTTGCTCGTCCTGGGCGGCCCGATCCTCCTCGCACTGCGAACCCTGCCGAGTCGCACCGACGGAGGCCGAGGCCTCCGGGAGTGGATCCTCGCCGTCGTGCACTCGCGGTACCTGCGGCTGCTGTCGAAACCGGCCGTCGCAGGAGTGCTCTTCGCCGGGAGTCTGGTGGTGTTCTACTACACGGGTTGGTTCGAGTGGGCGATGCTCGCCCACCAGGGTCACATCCTGATGACGGTGCACTTCCTCGCCACCGGGTACCTGTTCTTCTGGGTCCTCATCGGCATCGACCCGGGCCCGAACCGTCCGGCCTATCCGTTCCGGATCATCCTGCTGCTCGCGACCCTCGCCTTCCACGCCTTCTTCGGACTCGCGATCATGTCCAGCGCCACCGTGCTCGCGGAAGGGTGGTGGACCGCGCTCGGCTACACGAACACCGCGGCGCTCCTCGCCGATCAAGCGGTCGGCGGCGGCATCGCGTGGAGCGTCGGCGAGATCCCGGCCGTCCTCGTCGCCCTCATCGTCGTCTCCCAATGGGTGCGGAGTGACGAACGTGCCGCGAAACGCTACGACCGCCGTGCAGACCGCGACGGGGACGCGGAACTCACCGACTACAACGCCCGCCTCGCACGCATCAACGACCACGATCAGGCCCCTCGAAAGGACCACCCGTGACCACACACGCACCGACCCAACTCGACGCCGACGGCCCACCCCCGAAACCTGACCGCAGCCGAGGCTGGTTCCCGCAGTTGCTGCTCCGCCTCCACTTCATCGCCGCGATCTTCGTCGGACCGTTCATCCTCGTCGCGGCGACCAGCGGCGCGCTCTACGCCCTGACCCCGCAACTCGAGCAGCTCGTGTACGCCGAGCAGCTCCATGCGCCGGAAGCCGAGTATCTGCCGCTCGCAGACCAGATCGAAGCCGCGAACGCGTACACGAAGGACCAGGACACCATCGTCGCCGTGCGTCCCGCCCCGAACCCCGGCGACACCACGCGCGTCATGTACACCGGTGACGGGCTCGGCGAGAGCGAGACCCGCGCCGTGTTCGTCGACCCGGCCACCGCCCAGATCCGCGGCGACCTCACCGCGTACGGCACCAGCGGAGCACTGCCGCTGCGCACCTGGATCGACCAGCTCCACCGTAACCTGCACCTCGGCGAGGTCGGACGCCTCTACAGCGAACTCGCCGCCTCCTGGCTCGGTGTCATCGCCCTCGCCGGCCTCGGCCTCTGGATCGCCCGCATCCGCAAAGCCCGCACCAAGAAGGACTTCGTCCGCCCGAACAACCGAGCCAAGGGGTACCGGCGCATCCTCTCCTGGCACACCTCCACCGGCATCTGGCTCCTCGTCGGCGCACTGTTCCTCTCCGCCACCGGCATCACCTGGTCCCAATACGGGGGCGGCAACGTCGGCACCATCCGCGCCGCCTTCGACTGGTCCACGCCATCCGTGACCACCGACCTCGGCGGTGAGTCCGCACCGGCCGATGAGCACGCCGGCCACGGAGGCACCGTGGCTCCCACATCCGATCCCGAGACGGTGACGGCGAACCCGGCGACATTCGACGCGGTGCTCTCCGTCGCCCGGAAGGTCAACGTCAACACGGGCCTCGTCGAGATCACGCCACCGGCCACCGCGGGCACGGCGTGGGTGGTGCAGGAGATCCAGCGCAGTTTCCCGACCGAGGTCGACGCGGTCGCGATCGACGGACGGACGATGCAGGTCACCGATCGGGTCGACTTCGCGGACTTCCCCCTCGCCGCGAAGCTCACCCGATGGGGCGTCGACACCCACATGGGCTCCATGTTCGGCCTCCCGAACCAGCTCCTCCTCTTCGCCCTCGCGTCCGGGATCGTCGCCATGGTCGTCTGGGGCTACGTCATGTGGTGGCAGCGACGACCGACCCGCGAACCTGGACGCCTCGTCGGCAGCACACCAGCGCGCGGCGCGATCCGCCGTGCACCCTGGTGGGGCATCGTCGCGGTCCTCATCGTCGCGGCCGGTATCGGCACGCTCCTGCCGCTCCTCGGCCTCAGCCTCGCCGCCTTCGTCGTGGTCGACGTCCTGCTCGGACTCCGAGCCCGCCTACGATCGGCCGAGACCGGTTGATCGCTGAGGAGCGATGAGGAGAGGTCGCGCTGGGTGGATTCAGGCGGTGACGACCGCGATGACGAGCAGCACGACGGTCGCCGCAAGCACTCCCAGGGACACGGCCCGCGTACGGCTCCGGTGCGCCGGCGGCACCGCCAGCGGTAAGGAGACTGCCATGACCAGCCCGGCGAAGAGTGCAATCGGGGTTCCGAAGAGCAGGCTGTAGCCGTGGACGTCGCGTTCGTCCCAGCCGAACCGGCTCGACACCACCATCCAGATCGCCAGCAGGAACACGGCGGCGGCCGCGGCGGCGACGACACCGGCGGTCACCCGGAGGACGAGACGTGTCCGGGTGGTCGCCCGCTGTGCATGCGGGTGGGCCATACGGCCACCCTAGAGCGGAAGCCGAGGCGTCGGCCAGACCCACGGGGGCGGTCGGTCTGCTCAGAGCGTCTGAAGCCGCACCCGTCTTCGGATCAGACGACCTCCGCCGACCGGCGCCTCGCGGCGTAGACGGCGGGGGTCATGGAGAACCGGGCCCGGAACGCCCCGATGAAGCTGCTCACCGACTCGTAGCCGACCGCGGGTGCGACGTCCTGCACGGCGGCACCCCGTCCGAGCATGCCCGCGGCAGCATGCAGGCGCACGCGGACCCGCCACTCGCGGAAGGTGCACCCCGTGCCGTCCACGAACGCCCGGCCGATCGTCTTCGAGCTGACGCCCGCCGCCGAAGCCCAATCGTCGAGCCCACGCGGGTCGGCGGGGTCCGCCATCAGGGCCGACGCGATGGCACGCGCGCGCGGTTCACGGGGCATGGCCAACGCCTCATCGTCGCGAGCCGCCGCCGACAGCAAGTCGATCAGGAGCGACCAGCATCGCCATCGCCGGCGCCCGGTCGGGTCGGCGTCGAGCAGGTGGGCCAGCAGCGCTGCCGACAGCTCGTCGACCCGGACGGTCCGTGCACCGTTCCACCGGCCGCCCTGGGGGCGCAGTTCCGGGTCGGCGTAGACGCTGATGAGCTCGCCGGGCTCGCTGAAGCTCATCTCGTGCACCATCCCCGCGGGGATCCATGCGAGGTGCTCTCGCCGCAGTCGCCGTCGATCGCCGGGGACCGACACCTCCATCGCGCCGGAACTCATCCACGCGAGTTGGTCCTCGCGGTGGGAGTGCTCATCGAACCGTGTCGTCGCGTCGACCCGCGAGCGGGAAACCCGGAACTCCCCCGATGTCCCTTCGGCGTCATCCAGCGGGCCGAGGAGCTTGATTCCGCCGTCCGAGTGATCGCGACCAGACATCCAGCTGTCTCCATTCGACAAGTCCTGTCCACTCAGCGCGATAGCGCGAAGCGATTAGGCAAGGCTAACCTGACTGTCGTCATCCCGCCAGCCGAACCGATGAAGGACCCCATGATCGTCCCGAAGCACCACCGCGCCCCGAGCGCGAGGACCGCTCGTCTGCTTGCCGCGGTGAGCGCGCTCGCCCTCGTCGGTGTCGCGCTCTCCGCCTGCTCGAGCGCCGCGTCGACCACCGCCGAGAACCCGAACTACACGACCGAGCCGAGCGACTCGTTCCCGGTGACGATCGAGCACGAGTACGGCGAGACGGTCATCCCGTCGGAACCGCAGCGGATCGTCGTGGTCGGCCTGACCGAGCAGGACATCCTCCTCGAACTGGGTGTCACACCGATCGCGACGACGGAATGGTACGGCGAGCAGCCGTATGCGGTGTGGCCGTGGGCGACGGATCTCCTGGGCGATGCTGAGCCGACCGTCCTCACCACGACAGACGGGTTCGAGTACGAGAAGATCGCATCGCTGCGGCCGGACCTGATCATCGGGACGAACGCCGGCATGACCGAGGAGAACTACGGGAAGCTCGCGGAGATCGCGCCGACCGTGACCAATGAGGAGGGCGCTGGGCTCTACTTCGCGGACTGGCGGGACCAGACCAGGATGGTCTCCAAAGCCGTGGGTCGGTCGGCGGAAGGCGAGGCGCTCATCACCGGCGTCGACGAGGCCTACGCTGCGGCGGCGGCAGCGCACCCGGAGTTCGCGGGCCTCACGGCGACCTTCTCGCAGGGTGGGCCGTGGGACGGCAACCTGTGGGTCTACCCCGACGGCCTCAACACCGACTTCCTGACGGATCTCGGGTTCACGATCACGCCCGGGCTGCAGCAGTACGTCCCGAGCGAGGGCGGACAGGCGCAGATCGCCGCGGAGAACGTCGGTGTCATCGACGCTGACGTGATCGTCTTCGCCACGGAGTCCGCGGATGCCGTCCAGGAGGTGCTGGGCTTCGGCACCACCTCGAGCCTCGACGCCGTGACCGGCGGGCGAGCGGTCTTCACCGACGGCGAGCTCGCCGGCGCGATCTACTTCCTCACCCCACTCAGCCAGAAGTACGTCCTCGAGCAGCTGGTGCCGCGCCTGGTGGACGCCGTCGCCGGCACAGCTCCGCAGAGCGTCGACGGCTGACCCGTCGGTGACCTCGCGCACCCCTCGCGGGCGCCGTTCGCTGGGGCTCGGGATCGCGGTCGCGGCACTCGCGACCGCGGTCCTGCTCGGCGTCCTCGTCGGGTCCCACCCCGTGGGCCCGACGGACGTCTGGCGGGCACTCACGAGGCCCGATGGCTCCGTCACCGATCTGGTCGTCCTCGATCTGCGGATCCCCCGCACCGTGGCAGGACTCGTCGTCGGCGTCGGGCTGGGCGTCTCCGGCGCCCTGATCCAGGGCCTCACCCGCAATCCCCTCGGTGATCCAGGTATCCTCGGCGTCGACGCGGGCGCGGCACTCTTCGTCGCGATCGGTGTCCTGTTCGGCGCTCGCACGCCCGTGCAGTACCTGCCGTTCGCGTTCCTGGGAGCCCTGGTCGTGACGGCACTCGTCTACGTGATCGGCTCGGCAGGACGTGGTGGCGCGGATCCGGTCCGGCTGACCCTCGCCGGCGTCGCCCTGGCAGCGGTGCTCAGCGGCATCACGACCGCCATGATGCTCCTCGATCCGGTCGCCTTCAGGCAGCTCCGCGGCTGGAACGCCGGGTCCTTCGTGGAGCGCGGCTTCGACGTCATCCTGCCCGCACTCCCCTTCGTCGTCGCGGGCGTCGTCATCGCGCTGTTCAGCGCGCGATCGCTGAACGCCCTGGCGCTGGGCGACGATCTCGCCTCCTCACTCGGTACTCGCCTCGTGAGCACCCGCGTGCTCGCCGTCGTCGCGATCACCCTGCTGGCTGGTGCGGCGACCGCGATCGCCGGGCCGGTCGGCTTCGTCGGCCTGATGGTGCCCCACATCGCGCGGTGGATCGTCGGTCCCGACCAGCGGTGGATCGTGGCGTATTCGATCCTGATAGCGCCGGCCGTGCTGCTCACGTCCGACGTGATCGGTCGCGTGATCCTCTGGCCGAGTGACGTCCCGGTCGGGATCGTCACCGCGTTCATCGGCGCGCCCGTGCTGATCCACCTCGTGCGGCGCGCGAAGGCGAGCGCACTGTGACCGGCGTCGAGACGGGACCGCGCACGGTCGTGTGGCGTCGGCGATCCCTCTCCGTCCGCGTCCGGCTGCGCACGATCGTCGTGTGCGGCGTGTTCTGCGCGGTCCTCTTCACCCTGGCGCTGCTCGCGTTGTGTCTCGGCGACCTGCCACTGTCGGTCGACGAGGTGGCGTCGGCGTTCCTCGGCGGGCCAGGCGGTCTGGTGCAGACGGTGGTGCTCGAGTGGCGCCTCCCGCGGGTCCTCGCCGCGCTGCTCTTCGGAGGGGCCCTCGGACTCTCCGGCGCGATCTTCCAGTCCCTCACCCGCAACCCACTCGCGAGCCCCGACATCATCGGGCTCACCGCGGGATCGTACGCGGGCGGTCTCATCGTGATCATCGTGATCGGTGCCGGCGCCGGTTCCGCCGCCGTCGCAGGCGGTGCCATCGGTGGCGGCCTGATCGCCACGGCGCTGGTCTACCTCCTCAGCTACCGTCGCGGCATCCAGGGTTTCCGGCTCATCGTCGTGGGCATCGGCGTCTCGGCCATGCTCGAAGCGCTCAGCTCCTACCTCGTGCTGCGGGCGAAGCTCGAAGTCGCGATGCTCGCCACCGTGTGGGGTGCTGGCTCGCTGAACGCCGTCGGTTGGGCTCAGCTCATCCCCGCCGCAGTGGTGATCATCGCCATCGCAATCATCCTCGGTCCGCTCGGCGGATCGCTCCGCCAACTCGAGCTCGGCGACGACGCGGCGAAGGCGCTGGGCTCGCGGGTCGAACGCTCACGGCTCGGCCTCGTGGCGTGCGCCGTCGCGCTCACCGCTGTCGTCACGGGAGCAGCCGGGCCGATCGCCTTCGTCGCGCTCGCCGCCCCGCAGCTCGCGCAGCGGATCACCCGCACGGCCGGCATCGCGCTGGTGCCGTCCGCGCTGCTCGGGGCCCTCGTGCTGCTGGCATCCGACATCGTCGCGCAGCACCTGTTGCCGACGTCGCTCCCGGTGGGGGTCGTCACCGTGATCGTGGGTGGCGGCTACCTCGTCTGGCTCCTCGTCCACGAAGTCCGGAGGCGTTCGTGACGGTTCTGTCGTGAGGACCGGGGATACCCCCTCACCGCAACGATGGGCGGCCCTCTAGCCTGATGCCGAAGAGCCGACGCAGCCCACGCGACGGCGGAAACGAGGCACGATGTCGCTCCCTCCCGCCCCCGATCCCACCCGGACCACGAAGCGCTTCATCCTCGCCGCCTTCAGCTTCGTCGCGCTGATGGCGTCCGGCGTCGGTGTGGTCGCCTGCTCGATCGGCCTCGCCGACACCGGCCATCCCGCCATGATCGTCGGGCTCGCCGGAAGCGTGCTCGGCATCGCCGCCGCCTTCGTCGTGATGTGGACGGCCCTGCGCGCCGAACGCTGACGACGCCAGAGCGTTCAGGTCGGGAACGGCGAGGCTGATACGCTCTCGCAGGTCTGCGTTCGCGTCGCCACCCGGGTCGTGACCGGGGTCGGGGACGTGCTCATGCGCAGCGGGGCGTGAGGAGTCGCAATGAGCATGGAGAGCGCGGCCTGGAGCTCGCTGTACAAGATCTCGACCGCCAAGGACGGTAAGCACGGCATCTCCCGTGAGTCCGTGCGGCGCATCATGACGTTCGCGGTGCCTTACCGGTCCAAGCTGTTGGTCTTCATCGCGCTCTCCGTCGCGGGAGCGTTCCTCGCGGTCGCGACCCCGGTGCTCGCCGGCCAGGTGGTCGACGTCATCGTCGCCCGGGGCGAGGTGGCCACGATCGTCCGCCTCGCCGTCGTCATCGCCCTCGTGGCCGTGGCCGACGCCGCCGTGTCCCTCGTGACGCGCTGGTATTCGGCCCGGATCGGCGAAGGCGTGATCCTGGACCTCCGCACCGCCGTCTTCAACCACGTGCAGCAGATGCCGATCGCGTTCTTCACCCGCACCAGGACGGGCGCGCTCGTGAGCCGCCTCAACAACGACGTGATCGGCGCGCAGCAGGCCTTCAGCGGCACGCTGTCCGGGGTGATCACGAACCTCGTGGCCCTGATCCTCACGCTGATCGTCATGCTCAGCACGTCCTGGCTCGTGACGGTCCTCGCCGTGGTGATGCTGCCCATCTTCCTGGTACCTGCGCGCCGCATGGGTAGCCGCCTCGCCGCGCTGCGTCGCGAAGCCGCCGACCACAACTCGGCCATGAGCACGCAGATGACCGAGCGCTTCTCAGCGCCCGGTGCCACGCTCGTCAAGCTGTTCGGTCGACCGGATCAGGAGGCTGAGGAGTTCCGCGTCCGTGCCGCCCGCGTCCGCGACATCGGCGTCCGGACGGCGATGCTGCAGTTCGTCTTCTTCACCGCGCTGATGCTCGTCTCCGCCCTCGCGCTCGCCCTCGTGTACGGCCTCGGCGGTTTCCTCGCACTCGCCGGGCAGCTGGACACCGGTGAGGTGGTCACCCTGGCGCTCCTCCTCACCCGCCTCTACGCGCCGCTGACCGGCCTCGCGAACGCCCGGGTGGAGATCATGAGCGCGGTGGTCAGCTTCGAGCGCGTCTTCGAGGTGCTCGACCTCGAACCGCTCATCCAGGAGAAGCCCGACGCCGTCACCGTCGCCAATGGTCCGGTGTCCGTCGAGTTCGACGACGTCCACTTCGCCTACCCGTCCGCGGACAAGGTGTCCCTCGCCTCCCTGGAAGAGGTTTCGACGCTGGACACCCGCGGCGGCGAGGAGGTGCTGCACGGCGTCTCCTTCCGGATCGAGCCGGGGCAGACCGTCGCCCTCGTCGGCTCGTCAGGAGCGGGGAAGTCCACGATCGCGCAGCTGCTGTCGCGGCTGTATGACGTCGATGAGGGCGCCGTGCGTCTCGCGGGGACGGACGTCCGCGATGTCGCCTTCGCCTCCATGCGGCACACCCTGGGCATGGTGACGCAGGACGGTCACCTGTTCCATGAGACCATCAGCTCCAATCTGCGTCTCGCACGTCCGGAGGCGTCCGAGGACGAGGTGTGGGACGCCGTCCGCCGCGCGCGGCTCGAACCACTCATCCGGTCCCTGCCGGACCAGCTGGACACCATGGTGGGTGAGCGTGGCTACCGACTCTCCGGTGGTGAACGCCAACGGATGACCATCGCACGACTGCTCCTCGCCCAGCCGCGCGTCGTCATCCTCGATGAGGCGACAGCGGCACTGGACTCGACCTCGGAGGCCGCCGTGCAGGCGGCGCTCAGCGAGGCGCTCGAGGGCCGGACAGCGATGGTCATCGCGCACCGGCTCTCCACCATTCGCAGTGCGGACCTGATCCTCGTGGTCGAGGAAGGGTCGATCGTGGAGCGGGGCACGCACGAGGAGCTGCTCGCTGCCGGTGGGCGGTACGAAGAGTTGCACCGGACGCAGTTCGCCGTCCAGAAGAACCTGGCAGCGGCGGAGGAGACACCGAGCGAGACCTGACCGCGGAGCTTTACCGGAGACGCCTGCGCAGGAGCAGGGCGGCTCCGCCCGCGAGCAGGCCGGCGGCGACGACGCCAGCCCCGCCGAGCTGCCAGCCCGTCAGCGCCAGGTCTCCGTCAGCGGAGGGTCGTGCTGCGGCCGACGGGCTCGGCGACGCGATCGCCCCTGCTCCAGGACCTCCCGAGGGCGGGCCAGCGGTCGGAGTGGCCGTCGGAGGGACCGGCTCGACTTGAGCGCCGGGCACGGACCAGGTTCCTGCGGCGAACGTGACGGGCAGGGTTGCCGCCGTGACCACCGACGACGGGATGCCCGACTCGAGGACGAGGCACTCGAGCGCGAGGGTCGCATCTCCCTGTTCGACGCCGCCGTCCACGACCTCCTGGAACGAGATGGCCATCGGCACCTCGACCGGCTGCCCGGCGGCCACAGTGACGGTCGGAGACGTGACGACGGTGACCCCTCCCGCCGTCACGGAGAGTCGGGCGGCGTCGTCCGCATCGGCTGGGCAGCCCGCGGCGAGCACCGCGGAGCCGAACGACGGGACGGCGCGCGCGTCACCTGACGTGACCGCGGCGCCGGTGGTGTCGCGCAGCGTGAGCGGTGCCGGTGCCGAGGCGGCGACGGCAGCACCAGCGCCGACGAGGCAGAGCACTGCGC
The DNA here is from genome assembly GCF_014841395.1 of Plantibacter sp. CFBP 13570. Taxonomy (NCBI): domain Bacteria; kingdom Bacillati; phylum Actinomycetota; class Actinomycetes; order Micrococcales; family Microbacteriaceae; genus Plantibacter; species Plantibacter sp. CFBP 13570. The sequence goes on from NZ_JACYTW010000004.1 coordinate 87,159, forward strand.
TGGCACTGAGAGCTGCCGCGACGAGCAGGGCGCGGCCTGCGGCACGGAACTGGGAACGGTGGATGACGGGGGCAGTGGAAGACATCGGGACCTTTGGTGGGTGCGGTGGGCCTCCGGGACGGGGATACCCGGCGACGCCAGGACTCTTGCCGACGCAGATGAATGGGTCGTGAACGCCGGGCGTCACCCACGGCACCGGCCGTTGGGCCGAGGTTCACCTCCGCTGCCTACGATCGGCGCGTCCGTCCGATGAAAGTGATGCCATGCCCTTCGATCCCCGCCCCGAGCAGCCCGCGCCAACCGGTGGCGCATCGTCCGTGCCCGAGGATGAGCGGGGCGCATCGGCCCGGTACGGCCTCTCACGCCGGTCCTTCCTGGGGGCCTCCGTCGCTGCGACGGTCGCAGTGGGAGCGACCGCCCAGGGGCTCGGAAGCGCGGCTTCTGCCCAGGCCGCGCCGCTGCGGTCCGCGTCGGCAGTCGTCGACCCGGACGCGCTCACCTGGCTGGTGTTCGACCACCACGTGCACTCGGTCTACTCGCACGACGCCAAGTACCCGATGACGACGATCCTCGACCAGGCGCAACGTTTCGCGGTCGACGCGATCGCCTTCACCGAGCACAGCAACAAGGGGCATGCCAACGTCGGCGGGGTGTTCAACGCGGCACGCGAGATCGACACCGCGCGGGCGGCTCGCCCCGACATGCTCGTGCTCCAGGGGCTCGAGTGGTACATCCCGGGAGCCGAGCACGCGACCGTGCTGATCGCGCCCGGGCCCCAGACGACCCTCGTGTTGCGCCGCTTCGAGCTCGACCACGACGGCAAGCTCAACGGATGGGAGAAACCGCGCCCCGGCACCGAAGACGCCGCCGAGTGGCTCGTGCACGCGACCGACGGGATCGCCTGGCTCGGCGCCCAGAAGCGTGCAGGCGTCATCGACGACGTGATCGTCCTGGCGAACCACCCGAGCCGGCTCGGCATCGACTCGCCCGGCGAGCTCCGTGCCTGGCAGGACGCCGACCCCGAGGTGTTCGTCGGCATGGAGGGCGCTCCCGGCGCCCAAGCCGGAGCGATCGCCGCGAACGCGACCGAACGCTCACGGCGTGGCGAGTACGAGAACACCCCCAGCGAGTTCTCGTTCCCCGGCTACCCCGCGGAGGCCTATCTGACGCACGGCGGCTTCGACTGGACGACGGCCGTCGTCGGCGGCGTGTGGGACTCGCTCCTGAGCGAGGGACGGCGCTGGTGGATCACCACGAACAGCGATCTCCACCTCAAGGAGTCCGATGCGACCCGCGTCGGCGACTTCCCGACCGGGCCGGGCTGGGAGTCCGGGGCGACGCTCGCGAACTTCAACCGCGCCGGCCGTCGGCCCGACCCGATCGCGACGGACACACCCCAGAACGGCGCCGACTTCTGGCCGGGCGAGTTCAGTCGGACGCACGTCGGGGCCGTCGACCGATCGTCCGCCTCCCTGCTCGCCGCGATCCGCGCCGGCCGAGTCTGGGTCGACCACGGGCACCTCGTCGCCGGGCTCTCCGTCGTGCTCCGCGCCACCGACCAGCCGGAGATCAGCACCACCTTGGGTGGGACCCTCACCGTCGCAAGCGGCACCGCCCTCGAGCTCGTGGTCGACGTCACGCCCACGACGACGCCCACCTCGCGGGGCACGACGCCGAGACTCGCGCACCTCGACCTGATCCGCGGGCGCGTCACCGGGCCCGTCGCCGACCGTGATGAACAGCGCGCACCCGGCACCCGAGTCGTCGAGATGCTCGACGTCGCCGACCGCAGCGACTCCCCGTTCCGTGTCGTGGTGCCGCTCGAGCCGGCCACGGAGAACGGCTACGTCCGCCTTCGCGGCAGCGACGGCCAAGTGCACGGGGTCGGTCCGCTCGGCGCCGAGGTCGATCCGCGGGCACCCCAGCCGTACCCGGTCTCCCCAGCCGACCCTTGGGCCGACACCTGGCTGTACACGAATCCGATCTTCATCAGCGTGACCTGAGCCCCACGCTGATCCTTCGTGAAGACACGAACCACCAGATCGATCCTGGGTGGCGCGTTGACCGGGTGAGACCGCCTTCCCTATCGGGCGGTGCCTTCGTAGCGGGGATCGCGGGCGTAATCCTCCAGGCGGAGATCGAGCGCCTGCCGAACCTGCAGAGGTGCGTCGTCACCGATGAGCACCCGAAGGCGGCGATCATCGGCCGCGGCTACCCGCTCAAGAATCACTTCCGCAGCATCGCGTGGCGCTGTTCCGCCTGCTGGATCGTGCTGAGATGGCCAGGGGACCGTGGCCGTCGCGAACAACTCGATCCGCTGCGCGTCGTAGTCGTCTAGCGGCGAGCTGAATCGCATGCTGCCACCCGCCCAATCCGTTGCGAGGGCTCCCGGCTCGATCAGAGATACGCGGATGCCGAACCGCTCGACCTCAGCGGCCATCGCCTCACTGAACGCTTCCAGACCCCACTTGGTGGAATTGTAGAGCCCGAGCATCGGCATCGTTCCGACCGCTCCTACGCTGGAAATCTGGACGATGTGGCCGGCTCCTTGGCGACGCATGATGGGGATGACGGCCTGGCTCAGCCAGAGGGGGCCCAGCAGATTGGTGTCGATGATCGCGCGCGCGTCCTCCTCGGTCGCCTCTTCGATCGCGCCGACGAGTCCGTAGCCGGCGTTGTTCACGAGCACATCGATGCTTCCGAGCATGTCGGCCGCACGCAGCACTGTGGCCTGTGCCGCTGAGTGATCCCGCACGTCGAGGTTCAGCACCGTCAGGCGATCGCGTTCGGGTAGCGCACGCTCTCCTCTGACGGTTGCAACGACGACGTGTCCGGCTTCCAGGGCGGCGTCGACGAGGGCGCGGCCCAGGCCGCGATTGGCTCCGGTGATCATCCAGGTCTGCGGTGAACTCATATCCCCAGCGTACCGCCAAACTGGACGTTGCGTCTCGTTTGCTCGGGTATCGTATGGACATGGCTCGCGATCGAACCCGTGTGAAGGTACATGCTGCCGCGTTGTCGCTGGCGCTCGACGAGAGCGCGACCGGGGCGCTCACGATGGAGGGAATTGCTGCGCGGGCGGGCGTCAGCAAGCAGACCGTCTATCGGTCGTGGCCGTCGACCGGGGCAGTCCTGTTCGATGCGCTCCTGGCGCGCAGCGCCGACGAGAGCGGTCGCGTCTTGGTGCCGAACTCCGGCGATCTGGCGAGCGACCTCCTCACGATGGCTACGGGGATGATCGCGGAGCTGACCGACCCGGTCGAGGAGGCTTTGCTGCGCACAGTCACTGCCGACCTACAATCGGATGCAGCTCTCGCCGCGCAGTACCGAGAGCTGCTGCTGGAGCCTCAATTGAGCGCGATCTCCGCTCGGCTCGATGAGGCCGGGGTGCCTGCGCCAGGCGACGTTGCGGAGCTGTTCGTCGGACCGATCTTCTACCGCTGGTTGCTTCGCACCCGGCCGTTCGATTCGGAATGGGTCAGTGCTCACGTGGGGCGCATCATTCGGAGCTGCGAGCCGTAGCGAGCGTCCGGCCTTCGTTTGCGGCACGCTGTGGCGGCCCGTACGATCGAAGGGTGCATTTGTACTTCCTCTGACGGTTGAGTGAGGCCCACCGCGCTCGTTGAGTCATCCGAGCCAGCGGCGGCCGCTCGTTCCCGACCCCTCGCGGGTCGCCGTCACCTGCGCACCCTCCCCGCCGCTTGCGGTGTCATCGGCGCGTCGTCTCGAAGGACACGAATGCTTACCCCGACCAACCATCCACCGGCGCGCCAGCGCGCCCAACTCATCGCCTCCGACATCTCCGTGATTCGCGGAGCGACCCGTGTCCTGAACCACGTCGACCTCACCGTCACCGCTTCCTCCCGCATCGCTGTCGTCGGGGAGAACGGGCGCGGGAAGTCCACGCTGCTCCAGGTGCTCGACGGCACCCTGACTCCTGATGGAGGCACGGTGCAGCGCATCGGAACGCTCGCGGTCGCGGAACAGGAGATGTCCGCGGACGATGACCGCACCGTGGGCCAGACCATCGCGGAAGTGATCGCCGAACCGCTCGCAGCTCTGGCGTCACTCGACGAGGCCGCCCGTTCGCTCTCGGCCGGCGGGGCCGGCACTGATGAGCGTTACGCGGCCGCGTTGGAGCATGCCGAAGGGCTCGATGCCTGGGACGCCGAACGGCGGGTGCGAAGAGCGCTGAATGCCCTCGACGCTGAAACCGATCCGGCCAGGCTGCTCGGTGACCTCTCTGTGGGACAGCGGTATCGGGTGCGCCTGGCGTGCCTGCTCGGCGCGGAACATGATTTCCTGCTGCTCGATGAGCCGACGAACCACCTCGACCGATCCGGCCTCGAGTTTCTGAGCTCGCAGCTCCGAGCCCGTGCCGGCGGGGTCGTCATCGTCACGCACGATCGCGCGCTGCTCTCAGACGTGGCAGAGACCATCGTCGACCTCGACCCCACGCCTGACGGTCGAGTGCGGGTGTACGGCAACGGGTACGCCGGGTATCGCGAGGGTCGGACGGCCGAGCGGGAACGGTGGGAACAGGAGTACGACCGGCAACGAGCCGAGCAGGCTCGCCTGCAGGACAGCCTCACCTCCGCGCAGAACCGCCTTGTCTCGGGGTGGCGACCGGAGAAGGGCACGAACAAGCACGGCCGCGCGACCCGTGCGGGCGGGCTCGTACAGAGCGTCCACCGCCGACAGGAACAGCTCGAAGCGCACGCCGTGACCGTGCCGGAACCGCCCCTGCACTTCCGGTTCCCCGATCTGCCGATCAGGACAGGCGCGGCCCTGCTGAGTGCGGAGCGCGTCAGCGTCGCCGGCCGATTCGCGCAAGAGGTGTCGTTCTCACTCTCGCACCGCGGCCGCCTCGTTGTGACCGGCCTGAACGGGGCCGGCAAGTCGACCCTGCTCGCCGTGCTCGCCGGCGAGCTGCGCCCCGACACCGGTTCAGTGCGGATGCCACAGAGCGTCCGTCTCGGCTTCCTTCGACAGGAGACGGCTCTGCCGCTGCATCGGCGGGCGAGCGAGGTCTTCGCCGAGCACGCCGATGCACTGGAGGTTGCTGGGATCCTCAACGCCTCCGAAGCGATCGGGCTCTCGCAGCTCGGACTCCTCCGCGCCCGGGAGTCGAGCAAACGCATCGGCGAACTGTCGATGGGACAGCAACGCCGACTCGACCTGGCGTTGGTGCTCGCGGCGAAACCCCACGTCCTGCTGCTGGATGAGCCCACCAATCACCTGTCGATCGCGCTCGTCGACGAACTCACCGACGCCCTCAGGGCGACGCAAGCAGCCGTGGTGATCTCCACCCATGACCGGCAGCTACTCCGCGACGTCGACGACTGGCCGCCGCTGCGCCTTCACGCGATGACCGAGGGTGAGGCACAGGCATGAGCAAGAAGAATCCTGCCGCGCATCGCGCGCTGCGCCCCCTCGCCAACCGCGACTACCGACTGTTGTTCGCAGCCGTCGGTATCGAGGTCTTCGGCACCGGCATGTGGACCATCGTCATGGTGTTCCAGGTGATTTCCCTCGACGACAGTCCACTGGCGTTGTCCGCTGTAGCCACGGGGATGAGCCTCGGCCTGTTCTCGTTCTCCATCCTCGGAGGGGTCGTCGCCGACCGGTTCTCGAAACGGCGCATCATCATCACCGTGCAGGGATGCACTGCCGTGGTCATGGCCGCGGTGGCAGCCCTGTCCCTCGCCGGGACGATCGAGCTGTGGCACGTCGGGGTCGCCTCGTTCGCGATGGGCGCCGGCAGTGCGTTCTTCTACCCCGCGTACAGCGCCTATCTCCCCCAAGTGCTCCCTCCCGAGCATCTCCTCGCCGCGAACGGCCTCGAAGGAGCGCTGCGCCCCTCGCTGGGGCAAGGCCTCGGGCCTGCGCTCGGCGGGATCATCGTCGGCGCGTTCTTCCCGGCGATCGGCGCGGTGATCGTGACTGCGTCCTACACGGTCGCATTCGTCATCGTGCTCTTCCTCAGCCGACGCCACGAGACAGCCGACCCCGCGACGCCTGCCGAGAAGACGAACGCGTGGGACGACCTGCGCGCGGGCGTCCGCTACGTCTCCCATACTCGGTGGCTGCTCTGGACGCTCATCTTCGGATCATCGCTCGCGCTCATCATCCAGGGGCCGATCGAAGTTCTCTTGCCGTTCCTCACCCGCGACCGATTCGACGACGCGGAAGCGACGTTCGGAATTCTCCTGGCAGCGTTCGGAATCGGCGGTGCGGTCGGCTCGCTTGTCGTCTCCTCGTTGAGACTGCCTCGCCGCTACCTGACGTTCATGATCCTCTGCTGGGGCGGCGGAACACTCCCCCTCGTCCTGCTGGGCCTGACCGACAATCTGGCGCTGATGTCGGCAGCACTGTTCGTCGTCGGCGGAGCAACCGGGGCGGGCGTCGTCATCTGGGGCACCTTGCTGCAACGACTCGTCTCGCGGGACATGGTCGGTCGAGTCGCAAGCGTTTCGATCGCATTCATGCCCGTCTCGATTGCGATCGCAGGTCCGCTGTCGCTGATCGTCCCCGCGGAAACGATCTTCGTCGTCGCGGGAGTCGTACCGCCCGCACTGGCCCTCGTGGCACCCACCGCGGGACGGATGCGCAGCACCGAACGACAGCTACCGCTCGACGCCTGACGGTGGGCGGATGGTTCTGCTGCTGCCGGAGCTTCCTCTGGTGGGCCCTGCCGGGATCGAACCGACGACATCCAGGGTGTAAATACTCCCGTGTCGGACGGTTCCCCGTGTTTCCGGGCTTCAGTGCTCGCCCAGAGGCCCCGTTAGGCACTCGCATTGCAGAGTGAGGCGACGCCTTGGTGACGAGCCGTGATCGCGTGAGGCGCCCACTGTCACCTTCAGCGACTTCTCACGGCAGCACTCGGCCGATGCGCGCACTTTCGATGTCCCCTTCGCCGCTGGTCAGGCGATGTGGCTTCCCATCCAGCGCCATTCTGGACAGAACACCGGCCACACCCCGACCCACACGATCCTCATCGAGCTCACGAGGGGACGGTGCCGACAAGACTGCACCCGGAGCACTCGAACCAGACCAGACGAACCGCACCCAAGCTGAACGCACCGCCGGATAGCAACTACCAGATGCCCGAATGCCCGCCCCGAGGTACCGATGCATCCATTGCGTAGCTCGTGCACGACTGCGATGTCCTCGGATTTCCACCGGCACGCATCTCGTCGACGTTCAGCGGAGCGAGCCACGGCAAGCTCCATCTGACGGCAGAGTCTCCGCACTGTCTCCGCAGGCGCCTTTGGGACTTCTGTGGACGCTCGCAAATCTGATCGGACGGCGCGTGTTCGCTGGGTCTAGGCTCCGAACAGGTCATCACCCGACGAGAGCCTGCATCGGATGACTAGGGTCCGGAGAGACAGCGGGGCAAGAGTCTCCGCGCCTGAACCAAGTGGCCCGCCCTTCAGCGTTGAGCGGCGGGTCATCTGTTTCACCAGCGCCGGTGATTCTGGGCAACACGAGCGGAGCAATGATGCACATCGAACGGTGGTGGCCGAAACTCAAACCCGCCACCCGGCAGTACCTGATCGAGCACAACGGGGCTCCTCGTGCCCGCGGACGCACGAGCAGAAATCCTCAGCGTCGGCGGGCACCTCACCTCCGGTTCCTGCTGGGTGACGAGCTGGCCAGACGGCTACTACTTCCCGGCCGCGACCACACAGTGGATCGCTTCCCTGACCCGAGAAGCGACCGTCGACCCCGGCACGCTCGCATAACGCTGGAGCGGACAGGCGGCGGGGCGGCACGCCCGAACGTGCCGCCCCGAAAACCAGAGCAGCGGCACACCCGGAACCCGAATCCGTACTGGCAACACTGCCCCGGGCGGGAGCGATAGTAGGCCTGCCACACACGGGGCGCAAGGAGCTGTTGCTGCCGCGCACCAATACCGGGGACCAAGCCACCGGAGGCTACCAGCGGGTGTCCGTAGCGCTGAGAACGGCTCCTGGCCAACACGCGGGGGGCGTGTGACCAGGAACCTGCGACAGGCGGGGAGCCTGTCGCGCCCAACGTAGCTCTCAGCACACCCCAGGCCATCTGTAGACCCGTGGCGCGTGCGGCCAGATACCTGTGCCGTCAGCGTCGTCAGACCTCGAGCTGCGCGCTGGAACTCGTCGTGGCAATGGCCTGGCGGTACGCGGCGATCTTGCGTTCCAGCGCGGCCAGGTGCCGCTGGACCTCGGCCTGTCGGTCGAGGACTGCCGCGTGGTGTTGTTCGAGGAGGGCCAGTCGTTCGGCATCATCAGCGCCGGCCCGGTACGCGGCCGCGTACTCGCGCATCTCCTGGACGCTCATCCCTGTGCCGCGGAGCATCACCGTTCCGGCGAGCCAACTCAACGCAGCCGTGTCGTACCGACGCCACCCGTCCGGACCACGGCCGGGCGCGGGCGCGATGCCTTCCTTCTCGTAGTAGCGGATCGTGTCGACCGTGATGCCGAGTAACTCAGCGGCGACGCTGATCGTGACGGGCTCGTCGACCTGGACCTCGGGAAGCAGCATGCCCTGAGTCTCCCACTTGACATGGTGTGCGCACCAGGGTCGAGAGTTGGGTCGTCCGGGTCGACCCGGCGGTGAACGGAGAACACACATGCAGCTGATTCCTCTCGGCTCCCAGGGCCTCGTCACATCCGCGCTCGGACTCGGGTGTATGGGGATGAGCGCCTTCTACGGCGGCGCCACCGAAGCCGGCTCCGTCGAGACCATCCGCCGCGCACTCGACCTCGGGATCACCTTGTTCGACACGGCAGAGGCGTACGGACCGTTCACGAACGAGCAACTGCTCGGCCGGGCTCTCGGCGCCGACCGGGACCGGGTCGTCGTCGCGTCGAAGTTCGCCACAGACTTCACTGACGACGGCACCCCGATCGGCCTTGACGGGTCTCCGGAGCACGCCCGCCGCGCGATCGACCGGTCACTCGGCCACCTCGGCACCGACCACGTCGACCTCTGGTACCTGCACCGCGCCGACCCGAACGTGCCGATCGAGGACACCATCGGAGCGATGAGCGAAGCCGTCACCGCAGGCAAGGCCCGATACATCGGCGTCTCAGAAACCTCAGCAGAAACCCTGCGACGAGCGCACGCGACGTTCCCGATCACAGCGATCCAGTCCGAGTACAGCCTCTTCGAGCGTGACGCCGAACACAATGGCGTCCTCGACACCGCCTCGGAGCTCGGCATCGGGTTCGTACCGTTCTCCCCACTCGGCCGCGGGTTCCTCTCCGGCACGCTCACCCGGAAAGACGACCTGCCCGAGGGTGACGCCCGCCGGAACCTTCCCCGGTTCTCAGACGAAGCCATCGACGCGAACCTCCGCGTCGTCGACGCACTCGGGGTCATCGCCGACGAGAAGGGCGTCACCACCGCGCAGCTCGCGCTCGCGTGGCTCATCCAAGCTGGCGTCGTCCCGATTCCCGGAACCACGAAGGCGTCCCGGGTCGAGGAGAACGTCGCCGCCGCGGACGTTGTGCTCACCGCCAGCGACCTCGAACGGATCGAGACGGCCTCACCGCACGGTGTTGCCGTCGGCACCCGCAATACCGAGGCGGGGATGGCGCGAGACCGCGGCTGACCCATACGCACATCCCTGCGGCACCGACCAGGTGTCGCGGGTTGTTTCGGTGACCGATAGCCGGTCCTCGTACGGAGATCCGACTGCGGATCTCGACGCCACTCTTCCGCCGGCGCCGAGCGTCCCGCTTGCCCCGCCCGGTGAACCTGCCCGATGAGGTGACCCATCTGACTCACTCTGTGGGTCTCGGAAAGGTGCAGAGTTGCGAGACATGGTCCGTCGTCGGGCCTGGCGACCATGGGCGCGGAATCCTGGGGTGACCGTGCTCTATGCGGCGGTGCGTACGCCGCGGCAGGAGGCACGCCCGTCGTCCGAGACTACGACGTGCCATTCCGCTTCACCGGCCTGCTCCACAAGGTCGTCGTCGACATCGTGGCCGACTAGCCAGTGCAAGTCGCGTTCGAGGACGCCTCCCGGTATGCGGCCTGGGCAGGAAAGCGTCTGCCCACAGAGACGGAATGAGAGTACGCCGCCCGGGGCGGACTCGTCGGTGCACCGTACGCCTGGGGCGATGATCCGGATGTCGAGAGCCTCCTGGCGAATCACTGGAACGGGAGATTCCCGTTTCTCAACGCAGGTGCGCGTGGTTGGGTCGGTACGTCTCCCGTCGGCACCTTCCCCCGAACGATCACGGCCTCCTCGACATGATCGGCAACGTCTGGGTGTGGACCACCGACTTCTACACGGCACGCCACCTTCCTCCGGAATCGGAAGACTTCGTCTCGGGAGAAGGACGTAAGACACTGCTCGCCGCCAGCAGCGTTGAGATCGGATCGAACAGTTCGCGGCGTGTACTCAAAGTCGGCTCGCACCTGTGTGCACCCGAATACTGTCGACGGTATAGGCCAGCTGCCCGCTCCCCTCAGACCGAGGACACTGCAACGACGCACATTGGCTTCCGATGCGCACGAACGGTCGAAGGGGCGCGCACGTCGGACAACTTCGGACAAGAGCTCGGTGATCCTGTAGGGCACCCACGAAACGTTTGCTGACCAGGACACCCGCCTGGAGGTTCACCCTCGTGGTGAGGGGCTTCGTGATCGGTGGGCCCTGCCGGGATCGAACCGACGACATCCACGGTGTAAACGTGGCGCTCTACCAGCTGAGCTAAAGGCCCGCGATCGGATGGAACCATCCGATGCGACTCGTCGAGTCTAGCCGGAGTCGCCGTCGGAGCCGGAACGCTCCACAACCCGGGTCCGTGCGCATCCGCCGCGACACCGGACGATCGGTCGGGCGCGGTGACGTTCCCTGGCCGTACGATCGAGGGGATGGATACGACGATCCCCACCCCGTACGAAGACCTCCTGCGCGACACGCTCGAGCACGGCGCCACCAAAGGCGACCGCACCGGAACCGGCACGCGCAGTGTGTTCGGCCGCCAGCTCCGCTTCGACCTCTCCCAGGGCTTCCCGCTCATCACCACCAAGCGGGTGCACTGGAAGTCCATCGCCTACGAACTCCTGTGGTTCCTCCGCGGCGACGGCAACGTCCGCTGGCTGCAGGAGCACGGCGTCTCCATCTGGGACGAGTGGGCCGACGACCAGGGCGAACTCGGTCCCGTCTACGGCGTGCAGTGGCGGTCCTGGCCGACCCCCGACGGCTCGCACATCGACCAGATCTCGCAGGTCATCGACCAGCTGCGCACTGATCCGAACTCGCGCCGCATCATCGTCTCCGCCTGGAACGTCGCCGACATCCCCAACATGGCGCTCGCCCCATGCCACGCCTTCTTCCAGTTCTACGTCGCCGACGGCAGGCTCTCCTGCCAGCTCTACCAGCGCAGCGCAGACCTCTTCCTCGGCGTCCCCTTCAACATCGCCAGCTACGCGCTCCTCACCCACCTCGTCGCCGAGCAGGTCGGCCTCGAGGTCGGTGACTTCGTGTGGACCGGCGGCGACTGCCACATCTACGACAACCACGTCGAGCAGGTGACGGAGCAGCTCACGCGTGCCCCGTTCCCCTACCCGAAGCTGCGTATCAACACGAAGCGCGACAGCATCTTCGATGTGGAGTACGACGACCTCGAGATCGTCGACTACCAGCACCACCCCGCCATCCGAGCTGCCGTCGCCGTATGAGCCTGGCGCTCATCTGGGCCCAGGCCCACGACGGCGTCATCGGCGCCGATGGCGACATGCCCTGGCACGTCCCCGAAGACCTCGCGCACTTCAAGGCGCTCACCGGGTCGGATGCGGTGATCATGGGACGCCGCACGTGGGATTCACTCCCCCCACGGTTCCGTCCGCTCCCAGGACGCCCGAACATCGTCGTCACCCGCGATCACGCGTGGTCCGCCGACGGCGCGATCGTCGCGCATTCCCTGGAGGACGCGTTCGAAGCGGCACAGCTCGCCGGCAACGGTCAGGCCTGGGTCACCGGCGGCGCGGGTCTCTTCACCGAAGCGCTCGCGCTCGCCGACAGGCTCGAGGTGACCGAACTCGACCTCGACGTCGCGGGCGACACCTTCGCACCGACCATCGGCGAGGAGTGGGTGCCGGTCACGATCGACCCGGCACACGGGTGGTCGGAGTCACGAACGGGCGTCCCCTACCGGTTCATCCGCTACGAGCGTGCGCCCGAGGTCACGATCACCGGCTGAGACACCGGGCGATCCGGATCAGCCAGCGTGAGACGCGGCTCAGGCAGGCTGACGCAGCTCTTCGAGCGCAGCGCGGTAGGCCGCGAGCGAGCGAGCCTCACCCGGTGCCGTGATGAAACTCTCCCTGATGATGCCCTGCTGGTCGATGAGGAAGGTCGCACGGTTCGCGAACCCCTTCTCCTGCAGGAACACCCCATACTCCTTGGCGACCTGGCCGTGCGGCCAGAAGTCGGCGAGCAGCTGGAAGCCGTACTGCTCCTGCTCCGCCCACGCGCGCAACGTGTGCTTCGAGTCGACGGAGATGCCGACGAGCGTGACCTGGTCGTCCGTGAACAGGCTGAGGTTGTCGCGCAACTCGCACAGCTCCCCCGTGCAGGTGCCGGAGAACGCCAGCGGGAAGAAGACGAGGGCGACAGCCGAACTGCCGCGGAACTGACTCAACCTGACGAGTTCACCGAACTGGTTCGCCAGTTCGAAGTCGGGTGCCAGGGTGTCGTTCTCGAGTGCCATGAGGGTCCTTTCAGGCGGGTTCGCCTGCTCCGGATCGCCCGAGCGGTGGACGGGTCCGATCCGGTCACACATCCTAACCCCGCACCGCAGCTGCACAAACCCGGAGGGGTGCGCCGCTCGGTCACCGTTCCCTGGGGTGACCGGATAGGGTGAAAGGTGGCGCCCGCGTCCATACCCATCAGGACGCATGGAGTTCACCATCACAACCCAGGCACGATCTGCCACGAGAGAAAGGTCGACGGTGACTGTTCACGACCAGGATCCATACTCGTCCAACCACGTAGACGCCGATCCTGAGGAGACGTCCGAGTGGAATGAGTCCCTCGACGCCCTCGTCGACGAACGTGGCCGCGGTCGCGGCCGCGACATCATGCTGAGCCTCCTGAAGCGCTCGAAGGAGCTGCACCTCGGCGTGCCGATGGTGCCCACCACCGACTACATCAACACCATCGCCTCGGAGAACGAGCCCGACTTCCCGGGCGACGAGGACATCGAACGCCGCTACCGCGCCTGGATCCGCTGGAACGCGGCCATGACCGTGCACCGCGCGCAGCGCCCCGGCATCGGTGTCGGCGGGCACATCTCCACCTACGCGTCGTCGGCCGCGCTCTACGAGGTCGGCTTCAACCACTTCTTCCGCGGCCAGGACGCGCCGGGCGGTGGCGACCAGATCTACATCCAGGGCCACGCCTCCCCCGGCACCTACGCCCGCGCCTTCCTCGAGGGCCGCCTCAGCACCGACCAGCTCGACGGCTTCCGTCAGGAGAAGTCGCACGCGCCGCACGGGCTCTCCTCGTACCCGCACCCGCGCCTCATGCCGGACTTCTGGCAGTTCCCGACGGTGTCGATGGGTCTCGGCCCGATCAACGCGATCTACCAGGCGCACCTCGCCAAGTACGTCACCAACCGTGGCATCAAGGACGCCAGCGACCAGCAGGTCTGGGCCTTCCTCGGCGACGGCGAGATGGACGAGGTCGAGAGCCGCGGTCAGCTCCAGGTCGCCGCGAACGAGGGCCTCGACAACCTCAACTTCGTGATCAACTGCAACCTGCAGCGCCTCGACGGTCCCGTCCGCGGCAACGGCAAGATCATCCAGGAGCTCGAGAGCTTCTTCCGCGGCGCCGGCTGGAACGTCATCAAGGTCATCTGGGGCCGCGAGTGGGACGACCTCCTCAACCGCGACACCGACGGCGCGCTCCTCAACCTCATGAACGTCACGCCCGACGGCGACTTCCAGACGTACAAGACGGAAGACGGCGCCTACGTCCGCGAGAACTTCTTCGGCCGCGACGAGCGCGCCCTGAAGCTCGTCGAGGGCTACACCGACGACGAGGTCTGGAACCTCAAGCGCGGCGGCCACGACTACCGCAAGGTCTACGCGGCGTTCAAGGCGGCCAGCGAGCACAAGGGCCAGCCGACGGTCATCCTCGCGCACACCATCAAGGGCTACGGCCTCGGCCCGAGCTTCGAGGGCCGCAACGCGACCCACCAGATGAAGAAGATGACGCTCGACAACCTGAAGACCTTCAGGGACACGATGCGCATCCCGATCACCGACTCGCAGCTCGAAGAGAACCCCTACCTCCCGCCGTACTACCACCCGGGCGAGGACGACGAGGCGATCCAGTACCTGCACGAGCGTCGCCGCGCGCTCGGCGGCTACGTCCCCGAGCGTCGCAGCAAGTACACGCAGCTGAACCTGCCCGACGACTCCGCGTACGCGGCAGCGAAGAAGGGCTCCGGCACGCAGGAGATCGCCACCACCATGGCGTTCGTCCGACTGCTGAAGGACCTCCTCCGCGCCAAGGACTTCGGCAACCGGATCGTCCCGATCATCCCCGACGAGGCACGCACCTTCGGCATGGACGCGTTCTTCCCGAGCGCGAAGATCTACAACCCGAACGGTCAGCACTACACCTCGGTCGACCGCGAACTGCTGCTCGCCTACAAGGAGAGCCCGCAGGGTCAGATCGTGCACGTGGGCATCAACGAGGCGGGCGCCGTCGCGGCCTTCTCCGCGATCGGAACCTCGTACTCGGTGCAGGGCGAGCCGCTCATCCCGGTCTACGTCTTCTACTCGATGTTCGGCTTCCAGCGCACCGCCGACGCCATCTGGGCTGCCGGCGACCAGATGACCCGTGGCTTCATGATCGGCGCCACGGCCGGTCGCACGACGCTCACGGGTGAGGGCCTCCAGCACGCCGACGGCCACTCGCTGCTGCTCTCGTCGTCGAACCCCGCGGTCGTCAGCTACGACCCGGCCTACGGCTACGAGATCGCGCACATCGTGCGCAGCGGTATCCAGCGCATGTACGGCGGCGAGCACGAGGACCCGAACGTCATGTACTACCTCACGGTGTACAACGAGCCGATGGTCATGCCCGTCGAGCCCGAGGGCGTGGACGTCGACGGCATCGTGCGCGGTATCCACCGCATCAGCACGAGCGACAAGCAGGGCCCGAAGGCTCAGCTCATGGCCTCCGGTGTCGCGGTCCCGTGGGCGATCGAGGCGCAGCAGCTCCTCGCCGACGACTGGGGCGTCTCCGCAGACGTCTGGAGCGTCACGAGCTGGACCGAGCTCCGTCGCGACGGTCTCGCCGCAGACCAGCACAACTTCCTGCACCCGCAGGAGGAGCGTCGTGTGCCTTACGTCACGGAGAAGCTGAGCGGTGCCGCAGGCCCGTTCGTCGCCGTGACCGACCACATGCACGCCGTGCCGGACCAGATCCGTCAGTTCGTGCCTGGCGACTTCGCGACGCTGGGAGCCGACGACTTCGGCTTCTCCGACACGCGCGCCGCTGCCCGTCGCTTCTTCAAGATCGACGGCCCGTCGCTCGTCGTCCGCACCCTCCAGCAGCTCGCTGCTCGGGGTGAGGTCGACGCGAGCCTCCCGCAGCAGGCGATCGACCGCTACCGCCTCCACGACGTGAACGCCGGCAACACCGGTAACGCGGGTGGCGAGAGCTGATTCCATCGCTACCACGGTGACGAAGACGAAGACGAAGGCCGAGACACTCGACTGGCTCCGCCGGATCTCGGGTGAGCTCGCGACCGCGACGCTCAAACGCCTCGAGGACACCCTTCCCTGGTACGCCGAGATGCCACCAGGCCGCCGCTCAGCGGTCGGCCTGGTGGCCCAGGCGGGCATCAGTTCGTTCATCTCGTGGTTCGACGATCCCCGGTCGACGCCGTGGATCGCGGCCGACGTGTTCGGGGCGGCTCCTCGCGAGCTGCTCCGTTCCGTCAGCCTGCAGCAGACGCTGCAACTCATCAAGGTCACCGTCGAGGTCGTCGAGGAACGCGTCGCGTCCGGAAGCGTCGACCTCCGCGAGGCGATCCTCCTCTACTCACGCGACATCGCGTTCGCCTCGGCCGACGTGTACGCCCGTGCGGCCGAAGCCCGCGGACTCTGGGACGCCCGCCTCGAGGCCCTCGTCGTCGACTCGATCCTCAGTGGCGAGGCCGACGACGAGCTACCGAGCCGGATCGCCGCTCTCGGGTGGCACGGTCACGGCGAGGCCTGCGTCCTGGTCGGGACGACCCCACGGGTGCTCGATGTCGACATGCTCCGCCGGACCGCCCGCCACCTCGACGCCGACGTCCTCATCGGCGTCCAGGGCAACCGGCTCGTGCTCGTCCTGGGTCGCGCCGAGCTGCCCGGCACCGAGCCCGGAGACGGCGAGCCCGTCGACGAGGCCGAACAGGCCGCCGCGGACGCCCGCACCAGCTCACAACTCACGTTCCTCGACATCGCCGCCAAGCTCGAGCACGGCTTCGGGCCGGGGCACCTGGTGCTCGGTCACGCCGTGCCCTCCCTCATCGAGGCGTCGCGCAGCGCGAAGGCTGCACTGGCCGGCTTCGCCGTGGCGAAGTCCTGGCGACACGCGCCACGTCCGGTCGCCGCGGACGACCTCCTTCCGGAACGCGCCCTCGCCGGCGACAACCTCGCGAAGACCACGCTCATCGAGCGGGTCTACCGCCCGCTCAAGGACTACTCCGGCGAGCTCGTGACGACGCTCTGGTGCTACCTCGACAACGGCCGCTCGCTCGAAGCGACCGCGCGCGAGCTGTTCGTGCACCCCAACACGGTCCGGTACCGCCTCAAGCGGGTCTCCGAGGTCATCGGCTGGGACGCGACCGGTGCCCGCGAGTCGCTCATCCTGCAGGCGGCGCTCATCCTCGGTGCCATCGCTGAGCCTGAGCCGTCCCGACGTCGGCTGACCTCCTGACGCTCGCTGGGCCGTTCGACCGGTCGGTTTTGTGGACTCCACACAACACTTTTTCCAAAGGTTCGTGGTGTTGCTCCACTGCTGGGCGTCCTCCGGTTGGCAGACTAGAGCGGTGATCGTCATCGCCTGCCCTGGACAGGGCTCCCAAACCCCCGGCTTCCTCGACCCCTGGTTGCAGGACGCCTCCGCGAAGGACGCGCTCGCGCGCTTCTCCGACGAAGCCGGACTCGACCTCGTCAAGCACGGCACCGTCTCCGACGCCGACACCATCCGCGACACCGCGGTGGCCCAGCCGCTCATCGTCGCGGCCGGCATCGTCGCCTTGGACGCCCTGCGCAAGGCCCTCCCCGCCGACGCCGCGCCGTTCGGCGGCATCGCCGGACACTCCGTCGGCGAGATCACCGCGGCCTACGGCGCCGGCATCCTCTCGGACAGCGACGCGATGAGCTTCGTGAGCGAACGCGCCGTAGCAATGGCCGAAGCCGCAGCCACCACCCCGACGGGCATGAGTGCCGTCCTCGGCGGCGACCAGGACGCCGTCGTCGCGCACGTCCGCTCATTCGGGCTGGAGCCCGCCAATTACAACGGCGGCGGCCAGATCGTCGTCGCCGGCGCGCACGACGCCCTCGCCCGCCTCGCCGACGAGCCGCTCAAGGGCACGCGGGTGATCCCGCTGCAGGTCGCCGGCGCCTTCCACACGAGCTACATGCAGTCGGCCCGCGACTGGCTGGCCGGGGCGAGCCGCACGGTCGAGCCCCAGGACCCGACGCTCCGCATCTGGACGAACCACGACGGCACCGAAGTCACCTCGGGTACGGCGTTCTTCGACCTCCTCATCGGTCAGGTCGCCTCCCCGGTACGCTGGGACCTGTGCATGGACGCGTTCAGCGCCGCAGGGATCACCGGACTCATCGAGCTCGCCCCCGCCGGGGCGCTCACCGGACTCGCACGTCGCGGCCTGAAGGGCGTGCCGACGGTCGCCATCAAGACCCCCGACGACCTGCCGGCAGCCCTCGACCTCATCGCCCAGCAGTAGCGCAGACGGAGAACCAGTCAATGACCACCCCCACCCTCAAGCAGTCGCGCGGTCCCGAGTTCACCCGCATCCTCGGCCTCGGCGCAGCTCGCGGAGACCTCAGCGTCCCGAACGACGACCTCGTCGGTCCGATCAACTCGTCCGACGAGTGGATCCAGCAGCGCACCGGCATCGTCACCCGCACGCGGGCGTCGGCCGACGTCAGCGCCGTCGACCTCGCAGCCGAAGCCGGCGCCGAGGCCATCGCGGCCGCGGGCATCTCGCCCGACCAGGTCGACCTCGTCCTCATCGCGACGATCAGCAACGTCCAGCAGTCCCCGTCGATGGCGGCCGTCGTGGCCGACCGCGTGGGCGCGAACCCCGCTGCCGCGTACGACCTCAACGCCGCATGTGCCGGATACGCCTACGCGATCGCCCAGGCCGATGCCCTCATCCGATCGGGCGCGGCCCACTACGCGCTCGTCATCGGCGCCGAGAAGCTGTCCGACATCGTCGACCCGACCGACCGGTCGATCTCGTTCCTCCTCGGCGACGGTGCAGGCGCGGCCGTCGTCGGTCCGAGCGACTTCCCCGGCATCTCCCCCACCGTGTGGGGATCCGACGGCTCGAAGGCCGACGCCGTCGGCATGAGCGGTACGCTCACCGAGTTCCGCGACGGCACGGCCGCCTGGCCGACCCTGCGCCAGGAGGGCCAGACGGTCTTCCGGTGGGCGGTCTGGGAGATGGCCAAGGTCGCCAAGCAGGCACTCGAGGAAGCGGGCGTCGAAGCCTCCGACCTCGCGGCCTTCATCCCCCACCAGGCCAACATGCGCATCGTCGACGAGTTCGCCAAGCAGCTCAAGCTGCCGGAGACCGTCGTCATCGCGCGCGACATCGAGACCACCGGCAACACCTCGGCGGCGTCCATCCCGCTCGCCACCCACCGGCTCCTCCAGGGGCACCCCGAGCTCAGCGGCGGCCTCGCCCTGCAGATCGGATTCGGTGCCGGACTGGTCTTCGGCGCTCAGGTCGTCGTCCTGCCGTAGCAGGACGCCCGACGCGACTACACTCGACTACGGTCAAACCTCACCCAAGGAGTAGAACAATGGCACTGTCCACCGAAGAAGTCCTCGCCGGCCTGGCCGAGCTGATCAACGACGAGACCGGCATCGCGACCGACACCGTCGAGCTGGACAAGTCGTTCACCGACGACCTCGACATCGACTCGATCTCCATGATGACCATCGTCGTCAACGCGGAGGAGAAGTTCGACGTGAAGATCCCGGACGAAGAAGTCAAGAACCTGAAGACCGTCGGCGACGCCGTCGACTTCATCGTCAAGGCTCAGGGCTAGTCCCAGCGCAGTGCTGAAGGGTCGGCCGGCAGTTGGCCGACCGGCCCTTCAGCGTTCGAGGCGGCTCGTCCGTCCGGACACGGGCTCGACCGCCGCAGGGCTCGGACCCCCTCGTCGTCTCCACAGAAGGTTTGACTGAATGACCACCAAACGCATCGTCATCACCGGCATCGGTGCCACCACTCCCCTCGGCGGCAACGCCACCGACTCCTGGGACAACCTCCTCGCCGGCAAGAGCGGTGCAAGCCGTCTCGAGCAGCCATGGGCCGAAGAGCTCGAGCTGCCCGTACGCTTCGCCGCACAGGCCGCCGTCCCCACCGCGGACATCCTCGACCGTCGTGAGGTCAAGCGACTCGACCCGTCGAGCCAGTTCGCCCTGATCGCCGCGCGCGAGGCCTGGCAGGACGCCGGCGCCCCCGAGGTCGATCCGGAGCGACTCCTCGTCGACTGGGCCACCGGCATCGGCGGCGTGTGGACGCTCCTCGACGCCTGGGACACCCTGCGCGAGAAGGGCCCCCGCCGCGTCCTCCCCATGACCGTCCCGATGCTCATGCCGAACGGCCCGGCAGCGGCGATCGGCATGGACCTCGGCGCCCGCGGTGGAGAGCGCACCGTCGTCTCCGCTTGTGCGTCAAGCACCGAGTCGCTCGCCAACGCCTACGACCACCTCCAGGCCGGCCTCGCCGACATCGTCGTGGCCGGTGGCTCCGAAGCCGCCATCCACCCGCTCCCGCTCGCGTCCTTCGCGGCCATGCAGGCGTTGTCCAAGCGCAACGACGACCCCGCCATCGCCTCGCGTCCCTACGACGTCGACCGCGACGGATTCGTCCTCGGTGAGGGTGCGGCAGCGCTCATCGTCGAGACCGAGGAGCACGCCAAGGCCCGTGGCGCCCGCATCTACGCCGAGCTCCTCGGTGGTGCGGTGACGAGCGACGCGTACCACATCACCGCTCCCGACCCCGAGGGTTCGGCTGCTGCCCGCGCCATGCGTGCGGCCGTCGAGAACGGCGGCGCGTCGCTCGACGACGTCGTGCACGTCAACGCACACGCCACGAGCACCCCCGTCGGCGACATCGCGGAGTACAACGCACTGCGTCGGGTCTTCGGTGCCCACCTCGACGACATCGCCGTGACGGCCACCAAGGCCTCGACCGGCCACCTCCTCGGTGGCGCGGGCGCCATCGAAGCGGCCTACACGGCGCTCGCCCTGCACCACCGGGTCATCCCGCCGACCATCAACCTCGACAACCAGGACCCGGAGATCCCGCTCGACGTCGTCACGACGCCGCGTGAGCTCGGGTCCGGCGACCTGCTCGCCATCAGCAACTCGTTCGGGTTCGGCGGCCACAACGCGGTCGTCGCGTTCCGGAGCTACTGAGCCGTCCGCGACGGAGACGACGACGGGTCGTGGTGCATGCACCACGACCCGTCGTCGTCTACTGACCAGGGTGCCGCCGTTTCGTCACCTCGTGTCTGCCGGGAGTGTCACCGACCTCGCACGGTCCACGCCACGTGGGCACCCTGTCGTCTGTGAAGTTGTCTCGCGTGCGCGGTGCCGCCGCGCCGGCGGGGCCGGATCAGCCCACGTTGTGCAGCCAGATGACGGAGGACCCGTCGCCGGCGTGACGGAACGGCTCGAGTTCGTCGTCCCACGGCTGTCCGAGCGCGACGCGGAGTTCGCGCTGGAGTTCGGCGGCGTTCCCGGCACCGACCTCCATGGCGTACCGGATGCGATCCTCCGGGACGACGACGTTGCCGATGCTGTCGGTCTGCGCGTAGAAGATCCCGAGGTCGGGTGTGTGCATCCAACGGGCACCGTCGACGCCCTGGGCCGGGTCTTCACTCACCTCGTAGCGGAGGTGCTCCCAGCCGCGCAGGGCTGAGGCGAGGGCGGCACCGGTGCCGTGCGGGCCTTCCCAGAAGACCTCGGCACGCTGCGCACCGCGGAGGATCGGCTGATCTTCCCAGTCGAAACTGATGGCACGACCAAGAGCGCGACCTGCCGCCCATTCGAGGTGCGGGCAGAGCGCGCGAGGCGACGAGTGCACGAACAGCACACCCTTCGTCATCGGTGTCGACATGATTCCTCCACTGCGTCCGGGTGCGTCTTCCCCAACGACCCATGCAGTGTGATCCATGTCGGTGTCCGGCTGACCGGACCTCCGTGTATGCAGTTGTTCGACTCGCGCCGATACGAGCATTATGCCCCATGACCTGGAGGAATGACAACCGTGTCGTTCCCAGTACGCTGGATCGGGAGCCGGCCCGGACTGACGGCCCTCCAGGATGGAGCGGTGATGCACGAGGCCCTCGCGATCGACATCGGCGGCACGAAGGTCGAAGCGGCCGTCGTCGATGCCGAGGGACGGATCCTGCCCGGCACCCGGTTCCGCGGTCCGACGGGCGCCGCGGCCACCCGCGAGGAACTCGTGGCGTCGATCCTCCAGACCGCCGAACGGAGCATCGCGGCCCATGGCAGGCCGGTGTCCGGCGTCGGGATCGGTTCGGCGGGCCCCATCGGCAGGACCGACGGTACCGTCTCGCCGATCAACCTCCCCCGACTCGCCGACTTCCCCGTCGTGGCGGAGCTCCGGTGCTTCACGTCCGGTCCGGTGGAACTCCGACTCGACGGCACCTGCATCGCCCTGGCCGAGCACTGGCAGGGCGCACTCCGCGGAACCGAGAACAGCATGGGCATCGTCGTCTCCACCGGGATCGGTGGCGGAATCATCCTCGGATCCCGACTCGTCCCCGGCACCTCGGGCAACGCCGGCCACCTCGGCCAGATGCAGCTCCGCCGACGCGAACCGGATGCTGTCGGCACACCCTGGACGTTGGAGGGCATCGCGTCGGGGACCGCGACGGTCGCCTGGGCGCGCGCCCAGGGATGGACCGGCACGACGGGCGAACAGCTCGGGGCCGACTACGCAGCTGGAACGGAGATCGCGATCCGCGCCGTCCGACGTTCCGCCGAGGCGGTCGGCGAAGCCCTCGGCAGCATCACGACCCTGCTCGACCTGGAACGCGTCGCGATCGGAGGCGGCTTCTCGCGGGTCTCCCCCGACTACCTCGACCTCGTCCAAGCGGCTGCGACCGCGGCTGCGCTGCACGCCTACGCCCGGGAACTCCGCGTGGTCCCGGCCGGGCTGGACGCCGACGGCCCGCTCATCGGTGCTGCCGCCCTCGTCCTCGCGGACTGAACGCGCACGTCCCGGTCCTGAGCGACCCCACCGGTCCCTGAGCCGCCCCATCCTGGTCCCTGAGCCGCCCCACCCCGGTCCCTGAGCCTGTCGAAGGGCGCCCTTCGACAAGCTCAGGGGCCGGAACCAAGGCTGGTGGACCGGATATCGGTAGGGCGGGTGGGACTTGAACCCACGCATCGTTCGGTTATGAGCCGAATGCCTTCACCAGCTTGGCTACCGCCCCGTGCGGAACCCAGTGTACCGAGTGGCCCGCCGGGCGGGAGTCAGTCGCGGGATTCCTGGCGGTCTGCGGTCGCCGTGTGACGCTCGGTCGTCGGGTCGACGACCTGCTCGCCGCGGTAGAGCGCTTCGAAGGTGTCGAGCGTGCGCTCGATGTCGTGTGCGGAGACGAGCTCCAACGAGGCGTCCTGCATCCGGCGGTACTCCTCGGGCGAGGCGCTGAGTACCGTCGCGAGCCGCTCGGCCAGTGCGTCGACGTTGCCCGGCTCGAACAGGTACCCGTTGACCTGATCGTGCACGAGGTGGGGCAGCGCCATGGCATCGGCCGCGACCACCGGGAGACCGGAGGCCATGGCCTCCATCGTCGCGATGCTCTGCAGCTCCGCGATGGACGGCATCGCGAAGACGGTGGCGTTCGTGTAGGCCTGCTTCACCTCATCGTCGGACACCTTGCCGAGGAATCGGACGCGGTCGCCGATGCCGAGCTGCTGGGTCAGCTGCTCGAGGTTCTTCGCCTGGTCGCCGCCACCGATGACGTCGACGTGGGCGTCGAGTTCCTTCGGGAGTTTCGTGAGCGCGCGCAGGAGCACGTCGATCTGCTTCTCGCTCGTGATGCGACCCACGAAGAGGATGGTGTTGCGCTTCCGCGGTTCGAACGACGGCGTGTACTGTCCGGCCTCGATCCCGCAGGAGATCGCGTGCACACCGGTCAGGCCCGTGAACTGCTCCAGGAAGTCGGCGGCCTTGCGCGTCGGGGTCGTCACGGCGAAGGCACGATCGAAGACGCGACGGGCGGCAGCCCACTGCGTCCGGACGAGCCACTCCTGGGTGCGCTTGGGGATGACGGTGAAGTCGAGGATGTTGTCGGGCATGATGTGGTTCGTCGCCACCATGCGGATGCCGCGTTGCTCGGCCTCGATCGAGAGGCCACGGCCCACCACGATGTGCGACTGCAGGTGCACGACGTCGGGCTTCACGCGGTCGAGGATCTTCCGGGCGTTCCGTCGCATCGACCACGGCATCGCGAAGCGCAGCCAGTCGTGCGGGTACCACCGGAGACTGAAGAGGCGGTGCGCCGTCATCGTCTGACCCTCGTGGGTCTCCTTCCACGTGCCGAACTTGCGCGAGCCGGCGGGCGCCACGATGTGGACGTCGTGGCCTCGGCGGACGAGTCCGGCCGCGAGGCGTTCGGCGAAGCGTGCGGCGCCGTTCACGTCGGGCGAGAAGGTGTCGGCACCGATGACCACCCGCAGCGGCTTGTGGGTGTCGGCGCTCGGCGTCGTGCTGGACGCCTTCGCGAGGTGCTGGTCGTCGGGAGAAGTCAAGGTATCGGTGATTCCTCTGTGCTTGGCCAGTGATGTGAGGGGGTGCGGGCGGTCGCTCACGACCCTGATGCGGCGCGGAACGCCATGCTCAAGCATACCTGCAGCCCGTTCGGGCTCCAGGGCTCAGGCGGGCGCGTCGCCGGTCGCGAGGGCCTTCGCGGCTGCTGCGGCCGCCGGCGTCTGGCTCACCTGTGGGTGATGGCGAGCGAGCTGGAAGACTCCCCACACGGCGATCGCGCCGGCCACGACGAAGCCGAAGCCAGCCCAGAACGGTGCGTTGCTCGCCTCCCCCAGCACGATGATGCCGATGCCGACCGCGATCATCGGATCGATGACGGTGAGGCCCGCGATGACCAGGTCGGGCGGCCCCGAGGAGTAGGCGGTCTGCACGAAGTAGCCGCCGAGCGCACTCGCGGCGACGAGGCCGAGCCCGCAGAGGACCGTGAGCCAGTCGAACTCGCCCTGCTGCAGCCGTCCGATGATGACCTTGGCGAGCGTCGCGACGAAGCCGTAGAGCACGCCGGTCCCGACGATGTAGAAGATGGCCGTGAAGCGGGAACGGAACACCATGAAACCGAGTCCGAACACGACGAGCACGACGCCGAGCATCACCAGGATCGTGACGAGCTCGGCCTCGGTGATCCGGTGCTCGCCCGTGAAGACCGCCGCGATCGTCACGAACAGACCGACGCCGCCGACGCAGGCGACGATCGCGACGACCGATCGACGGTTCAACCGGACGCCGCTGATCCTGCTGTTCACCACCGCGGTGATGACGAGCGCGACCGCACCCAACGGCTGGACGAGGGTGATCGGTGCGAGGGACAGACTGCCGAGCTGGAGCACGATCGCGAGCCCGAGCATCACCGTTCCGGTCACCCAGGACGGCCGACTGAGCAGCGCCAGGAGCTGAGCGACGTTGAGCCCCGACGTCGCGTCGGTGCCGCTCGACGACTCGACCTTGGCCACGCCCCGGTGCTGCAGCTGCGCGCCGAGCGAGAGGAAGACAGCGCCGAGGAGCGCGAACGGGATACCGAGGAGCTGCGAGGGGTTGCGGGTGAAGTCGTCCGCGAGGTCGGCGATGTCGATGGCGGAGTGGATCACCCGTCGAGGGTACCCCGCGGTCCCGCTGATCCCGGCGCGGCAGGCCGAGCCCAGCGGATAGGCTCGAGCAATGGCAATTCTCGAGATCCACGTGACCGGTGACCCGGTGCTCCACTCCGTCGCCCGGCCGGTCACCACGGTGGACGACGACCTCCGACGGCTCGTCGCCGACATGTACGAGACCATGGACCTCGCTCCCGGCGTCGGACTCGCGGCCCCGCAGGTCGGCGTCCCGCTCCGCCTCTTCGTCTACAGCTACGAGGACGACGACGGCCAGCCGTGGCGTGGCGTCGCGATCAACCCGGTGCTGTGGATCAGTCCCCCGCCGGTGGGCGAGCTCGACGAGGAGGCCGAGTCGGAGGGCTGCCTCTCCGTCCCCGGCGAGCGGCACCCGCTCCGTCGCGCGGAAGCAGCCATGCTCACCGGGACCGACCTCGAGGGCGACCCGGTCGAGCTGCGGGTCGTCGGCTGGCGCGCACGCATCCTGCAGCACGAGTTCGACCACCTCAACGGTGTGCTCTACGTGGACCGCTTGGAACTGCCGCACTCGCGCCGAGCGGCGAAGGCGATCCGCAAGGCTGGCTGGGGCGTCCCCGGGATCTCCTGGCTGCCGGGTCGCGACGACCTCGAGGGCTGAACCAGCTCGACGGAGACGACGCCGGCACCATCGGCACGGTGTCCCCTCGACAGGCGCAGGGTGTCCGGACATGCAACGAGGCCCGAAGAGTGGAGTCTTCGGGCCTCGTTGCCTAGTCTACGGCGTCCTTGCCGGTTTCGTGAAACCGGCCGCCAACGACGAATCCCCCGGTCCGTATGGACCGAGGGATTCTGTGCAGCTCCTCGAGTTGGACTCGAACCAACAACCTATCGATTAACAGTCGATTGCTCTGCCAATTGAGCTATCGAGGAATACGTGCTTCGACCGGCCGGACGAATCCGGCCTCTGCGTTGCAGCGCGTATCTACTGTAGCAAAGGATTCGCAGACTCCAAATCGACACGCGATCAATCGATGCCGACGGCCTCGGGCGTCTCGTACTGGGTCTCGGTGCCGCCCGACTGGGCGAGCGCCGCGAGGAACTCGTGCGGCGGATCGGCGAGCATCGCGTCGATCGGGCCGTAGCCCACGACCCGTGACTGGTGGAGCGCCAGGACGTCGTCGGTCACCTCGCGGAGCATGGCGAGGTCGTGTGTCACGACGATGACCGTGCCGCCGTCGCGTCGGAACCCGTCGAGCAACTCGGTCACCGTGTGCCGGACCGTGATGTCGATGCCGGCCGTCGGTTCGTCGGCGATGAACACCTTCGGGCCGAGGACGAGGGCGCGCGCGATGGCGATGCGCTGTCGCTGACCACCGCTCAGCTCGTAGGGGTACTTGTCGAGGCTGGAGAGGGGCATCTGCACGGCGTCCAGCAGTGTGGCGACCCGGACGCCGAGCGCCTGCTCGCTGAACTTCTTGTCGCGAGCGAGCACGGGTTCGGAGATGAGCTCCGTGACGGTGAGTTCGGGCTTCAGGTGCGCACCGGCCTCCTGCTCGAGCAGCGACACCTCGAACGTGAGTTTCGTGAGTTCTTTGCGGCCCACCTTGCGCATGGAGCGACCGAGCGTGCTCGCGTCGCCGCCGGACACGAACGGACGTGAGTCCGCTCCGGTCAGGTGGCGTCCGGACAGTACCCGCAGGAGCGTGCTCTTCCCCGAGCCCGAGCTGCCGATGACCCCGAGCGAGCCGCCGACGGGCAGCTCGAAGCTGATGCCGTCCAGGGCTCGATTGCTCGGGCTCACGCCGTGCGCGGCGTAGTCGACGCTCAGATCACTCGCCCGGACCGCCGGTCCGTCCTGCTCTGGGTGCTTCATGAGACCTCTCCTTCCGGTGCACGGGGAGCCACCGGATCGCCATCGAGTGTATCCGGCGATCCCGGCGGGGCCACGTGCCACGCTCGGAGGAGGCGGACCGCGTCAGGCCTCGGCGCGGAGCGCACGCCGTTCGGCCTCGACGTCTGCGAGCTGCCGGGTGATCTCCCGGTGGGACTCGTCGCGGGGGTCGGTACGGCGCAACGACCCGAGCAGCGCCGCCTTGCGACCGAGGAGGTCGCGGTCGATCAGCGCCCGCGCGATGTCCCGGACGTAGCTCGGCAGCTTCTCTTCGTTCGTCTCGGGCAGTGGTGACACCCCGAGCTCGCGGACCAGTCCGTCGAAGCCGGGTGGGACCTGCGCGATGACGGTCTCGAGCCAGGCGTTCGTCCCGAGGTGGTCCAGGCTCACACTCATGGCGTCGCGCACCACGGCGAGGGAACTGTTGGCGACCGAACTCTGGACCGCGCGCTCCAGCATGGGGCGTTCGAGGTGCTGGGGCAGCTGCAGGATCGCGCGAAGGGCGTCCTGCTCGAGGCGCGTCGACGGGTCCTTGGGCAGGTCGTTGAGCGAGGCCTGTCGCTCGCGCGGCGACTCGGCAGCGGGTGCGCCGGGGCCCTGCTGGCGGGCGTCTCGTGCGGAGTTCTGCGAGCCTCCTGCGGCGGCACCGCCAGCGGCCCGCACGGCGCGGGCCACCTCGTCGAGTTCCATGCCGAGCTGCTTCGCGAGCACCCGGGTGTACCCGGGACGGAGCGAGGGGTCGCGGATCTCGGCGACGACCGGCGCGGCCGCGCGGAGTGCGCCGACGCGGCCCTCGACCGTCTCGAGATCGAAGCCCGCCAGGGTCCGCCGGATGATGAACTCGAACATCGGCTCGCGGCCGTCGACGAGCTTCCGGATGGCGCCGTCGCCGCGGTTGAGGCGGAGGTCGCAGGGGTCGAGGCCGTCGGAGGACACGGCGACGTACGTCTGGGCCGAGAAGCGCTTCTCCTCGCCGAACGCACGCGTCGCGGCCTTCTGCCCGGCCTCATCAGGGTCGAACGTGAAGATGACCTCGCCGGTGGCGGAGTCGTCGCCCATGACGCGGCGGATCATCTTGATGTGGTCGACCCCGAACGAGGTCCCGCAGGTCGCCACCGCGGTGGTCTCCCCCGCCAGGTGGCAGGCCATGACGTCGGTGTACCCCTCGACGACGACGACGCGCTTGCCGCGCGAGATGTCGCGTTTGGCGAGGTCGAGGCCGTAGAGGACCTGCGCCTTGTGGTAGATCGCCGTCTCCGGGGTGTTGAGGTACTTCGGCCCCTTGTCGTCGTCGCGGAGGCGCCGGGCGCCGAAGCCGAGCACCTGGCCGGTGGTGTCGCGGATGGGCCAGATGAGGCGCCCGCGGAACCGGTCGTAGACCCCGCGGTCGCCGCTCGACACGAGCCCGGCCGCGAGCATCTCCTCGTCGGAGAATCCGCGAGACCGCAGCGCCTTCATGAGGTGGTCCCAGCCGGCAGGCGCGAACCCGATCCCGAAGTGGTCGGCAGCGGCGGCGTCGAAGCCTCGTTCGCCGAGGAACCGCCGCCCGAGGTCGGCATCGCCGTCGTGGAGCTGCTGCTGGAAGTACTCGGCGGCAGCCTGGTTGGCGGCGAAGAGGCGAGCCCGGTTGCCGTGATCGACCTTGCCGCCGCCCTCCTCGTAGCTGAGCGGGTAGCCGATGCGCTGCGCGAGACGTTCCACCGACTCGGCGAACGTCACGTGGTCCATCTTCTGCAGGAAGCTGTAGACGTCGCCGCTCTCGCCGCAGCCGAAGCAGTGGTACAGCCCGACCGTGGGGCGCACATGGAAGCTCGGGCTGCGTTCGTCGTGGAAGGGGCACAAGCCCTTCAGCGAGCCGACGCCGGCGGACTTCAGCGAGACGTAGTCACCGACGACGTCGCCGATGTTGGTGCGTGCCTTGACCTCTTCAACATCGCTCTGTCGAATCCGTCCGGCCATGCTTCGATCCTAGTCTCGTGCGTCCATCGTCCATCCCTGAGGGCCTCCGCACAGCGGAGTCGGAGGCCCGCTCCCGTGTGGAGGAGCGTCAGGCGCCGACGTGCCGTTCGTGCCAGGAGAGAGCGCTCTGATCGGTCAGGCTCGCGATCTGGTCGACGACGACACGACGGCGTTCCGCATCGGACCCGGCTGCCCGCCAGTCCGCCGCGAAGCCGACGTCGAGGGCCGACTCCCCGAGCGCGAACACCGCGTCCGACAGTTCGATGAGGATCTCCCGCTGCCGGACGTACAGCGGCTGGCGGGAGTCGCTGTACATCACGAACGCGGCGACGATCCCCTTGAGGAGGGCGATCTCGGCCTGGATGCCGTGGGGCACCACGACGTCGGCCCCGAACCGCACGAGGCTGGCCTGAGGGAAGGCCTCTCGGGTCGCCGCAGTCGCCGCACCGGCGAACCGACCGATCATCTGGCTCGTGAAGTTCTTGAGGCGACCGAGGTCGCGCCGGGAGCCGTCCCAGGCGGTGATCCAGGTGTGCGAGGACTGCAGCCGGTCGAAGGCGGCGGCGAGGTCGTCGTGGGTGAAGTCGTCGCCGGCCCAGGACAGCGCGGTGTCGATGAGGCGGTCGTGTCCTGCGCGCGCGTTCAGGAACGCCGGGTCGATGTACTCCCCGACGACGGCGTCCTCGAAGTCGTGCACGGAGTAGGCGATGTCGTCCGCGAGGTCCATGACCTGCGCCTCGATGCAGCGGACGCGCTCGGGAGCGCCGGCTCGCAACCAGCGGAAGGCCGCAGAGTCCTCGTCGAAGAACCCGAACTTGGCGCGACCACCGGGATCCGGCACCGACTGAGCGGCCGGCCACGGGTATTTGCAGCTGGCGTCGAGGCTCGCGCGGGTGAGGTTCAGACCGTACGGCTCGCCGTCGGGACCGAAGACCTTGGATTCGAGGCGCGTCAGGATCCGCAGGGTCTGGGCGTTGCCCTCGAACCCGCCGATCGCGGCGGACCAGTCGTTGAGCGCTCGTTCGCCGTTGTGACCGAACGGCGGGTGACCGAGGTCGTGCGCGAGGCACGCCGTGTCGACGACGTCCGGCGCGAGGTCGAGGCTGGCCGCCAGCTCGCGACCGACCTGCGCCACCTCGAGGGAATGGGTCAGCCGGTTCCGCGCGAAGTCGACACCGCTCGTCGGGCTCAGCACCTGGGTCTTGGCGGCGAGTCGCCGCAGGGCACTGGAGTGCAACAGCCGTGCACGATCGCGCGCGAAGTCGGAGCGTCGCGTCGAGTGGTGCTCGGGCATCCAGCGTTCCTCGTCGTGCAGGGTGTAGCCGTCCCGGTCCATGGAGACGCTCCCCTGCTCGATGATGCTATCCGCCACTGTGGTCCAGTTCCGCTCCCGCGATCTCGGTCTGCTCGTCGGCACCCAGCGACTGCGAGTCGAGCCAGCCGTAGGGCAGTGCCGGTCGTTTCGGCGTACCGGCGCGCCCGCGCTGCCCTTCGGCCGCGGCGCCCGGGTAGGGAGCGGTCCAGTCGAGGGTCGCGAGCAGTTCGTCGAGCTGGTCGAGCGACTCCACGGTCGCGAGGCTCGCGCGGAGGTCGCCACCGACCGGGTAGCCCTTGAAGTACCAGGCGACGTGCTTCCGGATGTCGCGGCAGCCGCGCTCCTCGCTCTCGAAGAACTCGGCCAGGAGCTCGGCGTGACGCCGGAACGCGGCCGCGACGTCGCCCAGGGACGGCTCTGCCTTGCCGCCCTCGCCGGCGAACGCCGAGCTGAGGTCGCCGAAGAGCCAGGGGCGACCGAGGCAACCGCGGCCCACGACGACGCCGTCGCAACCCGTCTCGTCGACCATCCTGAGGGCGTCCTCGCCCGACCAGATGTCGCCGTTCCCGAGGACCGGCACTGAGGTGACCGTCTCCTTGAGCTTGGTGATCGCCGACCAGTCCGCGTGGCCGGAGTAGAACTCGGCGGCGGTCCTGGCGTGCAGCGCGATCGACGCCACGCCGGCGCCCTCGGCGATCCGGCCGGCCTCGAGGTAGGTGAGGTGGTCGGAGTCGATGCCCTTGCGCATCTTGATCGTGAGCGGGACGTCGCCTGCGGCACGGACCGCGCCCTCGACGATGTCGCGGAAGAGCCCGGTCTTCCAGGGCAGCGCCGCTCCCCCGCCCTTGCGGGTGACCTTGGGCACCGGGCAGCCGAAGTTGAGGTCGATGTGGTCGGCGCGATCCTCGGCGACGAGCATGGTGACGGCCTCGGCGACCGTCTTCGGGTCGACGCCGTAGAGCTGGATGGACCGGAGCGTCTCGCTCTCGTGGTGCTGGATGAGCCGCATGGTCTCCGGCGTGCGTTCGACGAGCGCACGGGAGGTGATCATCTCGCTGACGTACAGTCCGGCGCCGTATTCGCGGCACAGGCGACGGAACGCCGTGTTGGTGATCCCGGCCATGGGGGCGAGCACGACCGGCGAGTCGAGCACGATGGGCCCGATCGCGAGGCTCGGGCGCTGCGAGAGCGTGGTAGGAAGAGACATCACCCTCGATTCTCCCAGATGATCGGCGCTCCCGCGCCCAGTGAGGACCACATGTCAGACGCCGTCCCGCCCGCCGACCTCCAGCCGTCCGGCCGCGAGCGCGTCCGAGCAGCGGCCGCCGCACTCGGTCTCGACGTGGAGCTGGTCGAGCGACCGCCCGCGCGCAGTCTCCACGAGGCTGCGGAGCTGCTCGGCATCGAGCCCGCGGACATCGTCAAGACGATCGTCGTGAAGCGTCGCAGCGGCGACTACCTCTTCGCCCTCGTGCCCGGCGGCCGCAAGATCTCCTGGCCGCCGTTCCGCACGCTGCTCGGTGTGAACAAGCTCGCGATGCCGGACGCGGCGACCGCGTTCCAGGCGACCGGCTACGAGCGGGGCACCATCACCGTCCTCGGTGCGAGCGCTCCACTCCCCGTCTACGCGGACGAGCGCATCCTCGAGCGCGGTGGGCGCATCTCGATCGGCGCCGGCGAGCACGGGTGGAGCGCCTTCGTCGACGCGGCGGAGTACCTCACCGCCATCGGCGCCGTCACCGCGGACCTCACCGAGCCGGAGGAGCCTCAGTCCTGAGCCGGCTCCGGCGGGAGCACGAGGCAAGTGTCGCCCTCGCAGACGACGGCGTCGCCCCCGAGGAGTCGGAGCGCCGGCCGGACCGTCGCGGGCTGCTGATCATCGACGCTGCGCTCAGGGGACGTCGTCTCCGTGCTCACGCCTGCACCGGCTCGGTGCTCGCGCGTTCCGTCCAGACCTGCTCGAGGACCTGCGTGAACGCGGCCGCCTCCTGCGCCCCGGACACCCCGTAGGCGCCGTCGATGACGAAGAACGGGACGCCCTGGATGCCGTACCCCTGTGCCGTCGCCTGGTCCTCGCGGACCGCCTGCGTGTACTGGCCGGATTCCAGTGCCGAGACCACGGCGGACCGGTCGAGCCCCACCTCGACGGCGAGGTCGGCGAGGTCCTCGATGCGACCGACATGGCGGCCCTCGGTGAAGTAGGCCCGCAGGAGGCGCTCGGTCATCTCGAGCTGCTTCCCCTCCGCCTTGGCGAGGTGCAGCAGTTCGTGCGCCTTCACCGTGTTCGTGTGCTGGAGGATGCCGAAGTCGTATTCGAGACCGGCGTCCGAGGCGATCCCCGTCACCCGATCGAGCATCTGCTGCACCTGGTCGGCCGGCATGCCCTTGTGCTTCACGAGGAAGTCGATCTCGGTGCCGTCGAAGTCGACCGGGGTGTCGGGTGCCAGCTCGAAGGAGTGGTACTCGACCTCGACCTCGCGTCCGTCGCCGAGCTGCGCGAACTCCGCCGCACCCCGCTCGAACTTGCGCTTGCCGATGTAGCACCACGGGCAGGCGATGTCGGACCAGATGTCGATCTTGATGGGTTCACTCATGTCAGGGCCAACCACCGACACCCGTCGGTCATTCCCCCGAGGGCGCCGGGGCGTCTGGCACGTCGCGCGCGCCGCCGAAGCGGCGGTCACGTCCGGCGTACCGCTCGACGGCCTCCCAGAGCTGACGCCGCCCGAAGTCGGGCCAGAGGGTGTCGAGGAAGACCATCTCCGCGTAGGCCGACTGCCACAGCTGGAAGTTGCTGGTGCGCTGCTCCCCGGAGCTCCGGACGAAGAGGTCGACGTCCGGGAGGTCGGGCAGGTAGAGCCGACTCTGGACGAGACGCTCCGAGACGGCCGACGGCTTGATGCGGCCGGCGGCGACGTCGTCGGCGATGCTGCGGACCGCGTCGACGATCTCGTTGCGACCGCCGTAGTTGACGCACATGGTGAGCGTCAGGCGGTCGTTGTCGCGCGTCAGCTCCTCCGCCGTCTGGAGCTCCTTGATGACCGAGGTCCACAACCGCGGCCGACGACCCGACCAGCGCACGCGCACGCCCCACTCGTTCAGTTGGTCGCGCCGTCGATGGAGCACTTCGCGGTTGAACCCCATGAGGAAGCGGACCTCGTCGGGTGAGCGCTTCCAGTTCTCCGTCGAGAACGCGTACACCGACAGGTGCTTGATCCCGAGTTGCAGGGCACCGGCCACGACGTCGAGGAGTGCGGCCTCGCCCGCCTTGTGCCCTTCGACACGCGTGAGTCCGCGTCGGTTCGCCCACCGGCCGTTGCCGTCCATGACGATCGCGACGTGCGACGGCACCTCGCCCTTCGCGAACTCGGGCGGGACCTCCCCCGTCCAGTCGATCGGTTTGAACGGCACCGCGTCGCGGTGGGTGTAAGGCTTCGGGGTCACCCGCGGCTCCGATCCTGTTCGAGGTGCGCGAGCGACCGTAGGCCGCGCTCCAGATGCCATTGCGCGTAGGCGGCGGTGAACCCGCTCGCCCGTGAGGCCGTCTGCTCGGCGGCGGCCTCCGCGTACTCCCAATCGCCGGAGAGCAGTGCTCCGAGGAGCGAGAGGGTGTCGGCGTCGAGCCGAGGGCTCCCCGAGGGCGCGCAGTCGTCGCACACAACCCCGCCGAGCTGCACGACGACGTGCGAGTACTCGCCCTCCGTGCCACACCTCGAGCAGGCGCCGAAGCTCGGTGCCCAACCGGCGAGCGAGAACGCCCGGAGCAGGTAGGAGTCGAGGGTGAGCCGCGGACCGTGCTCATGCTTCGAGAGCGACCGCAGAGCGCCGACGAGCAGTAGGTACTGCTGCAGGGAGCCTTCGGACTCCGTCAGACGATCAGCCGCCTCGACCATCGCGCTGGCGGCCGTGTAGCTCCCGTAGTCGGCGCTGATCTCGGCACCGTACGAACCGAGCGACTCGGCCTGGGTGATGGTGTCGAGGCTGCGGCCCTCGTAGAACTGGACGTCGGCGACCATGAACGGCTCGAGCCGGGACCCGAACTTCGAGCCGGTGCGACGGACACCCTTGGCGACCGCCCTGATCTTGCCCCTGCTGCGTGAGAGCATGGTGACGATGCGATCGGCCTCGCCGAGCTTGTGGGTCCGCAACACCACCACTTCGTCTCGATATACCGGCACGCATCGATTATCCCGCCTCGCACCGACAACGTGACCCGGGAACCGCCGTCGGGGATCGAAGGAGCGCCTGGAGAGATGAAGCCGTGAACGAGGTCCTCTTCGTCGTTCCGCTGTGGGTCGACCTCTCGGCGGTCGCGATCGGCGCTGTCCAGGGCGCGATGTTCGCGGCCAGATTCCAGGATCGTCAGCTCGACTGGCTCGGCGTCGCCATCATCGGCGTCGTCGTCGGACTCGGCGGCGGTCTCATCCGCGACATCCTCCTCGGACAGGTGCCGGCGTCCCTCCAGAACAACTGGTACCTCCCCGTCGCCTCGGGAGCCGCCCTGCTCGGGATGTTCCTCCTGCGCACCATCACGAGGCTCGGGCCGGTCATCATCGGTCTCGACGCCCTGACGATCGGCATGTTCGGAGCGATCGGCTCCACCAAAGCCCTGGCAGCCGGCCTGCCGGTCATCCCGGCGATCTTCGTCGGCACCGTCTCCGCTGTCGGAGGATCGGTGCTCCGCGACGTCATGCTCGGTGTCCCCGTCGCCCTCATGCACGTCGGGTCGCTCTACGCCGTGGCGGCCGCGGTCGGGACCGCCCTCCTCGTCCTCGCCGTGACCTTCGGTGCGCCGCTCGGGATCGCGGCGATCGTCGGTGTCTCCTCGACCGCGGTGATCCGCCTCCTGGCGGTCCGGTTCGGGTGGACGTTGCCCGAGCAGCGCCAGATCGGCGGATGGCGGATCTGGCGCCGCTCGACGCGCGGCTGAGTCGTCTCAGTCGACCGCGAGTGCCGCGACGGGCGCGATCCGGGTCGCCCGACGTGATGGGGCGACCGAGGCCACAGCCGTGAGGAGTGCGGCGAGCACGACGATCACGGCGACGATGGCCCACGGGATGACCGGGAAGATCAGCCCGGGCGAACCGTTGATCGCGCCGAGCATCGACTGGGCACCTGCCCACCCGTAGAACGTCCCGAGGACGAGGCCGACGACGACGGCCGCGATCGTCAACTGGGCCGCCTCGATCACGATCATGCGACGGATCTGCGCTGCGGAGAACCCCAGGGCGCGGAGCAGTCCGAGTTCGCGCGTGCGCTGCAGGACGCTGAGCGAGAGGTTGTTGACCATCCCGACCGCGGCGATGAGCGCGCTCAGCCCGATGAGGGCGGAGAAGACGCCGACGGTCGTCGCGACCACGGCCTGCGTGCCCTCGTAGACCTCCGGACTCGCAGCCTGTGCGTTCATCACGAACTCCTGGAAGTTGGCCGCTGCGACCGCGAACATCGTCACGAGGGTCACGCCGATCACCAGTCCGATCGTCGTGCGTGAACTGCGCTCCGGGTAGCGGACGGCGTTCTCGGCGGCGAGTCGAGCCGTCGCGGAGGTGCCGAACAGCCGGCCGACCAGCCGCAGTGCCGGCGGCATCACGAGGTGCGCACCGAGCACGAGGCCGGAGAAGGAGACGATCCCGCCGACGATGCCGATGAGCACGCCGAGCGGCGAAACGAGCCCGACGCCGACACCGGCGAGCAGGAGCAGGACGCCGACCACGAAGAGACCGATCGCGACCGCGTTCCGGGCGGGCCGCGCGGTGGCCTCCTCCCGGCTCAACTCCTGCGATCCTCCGATCGCCTGCATCGGGGTGACCGTCAGGACGCGACGCGCGCCGATCCAGGACGCGAGCCAGGTGGTCAGGACGACTGCGACGACCGGCAGGAGCACGGCCGGTTCGACGATCGCGTACGGCAACTCGGGCAGCACACCGGTCGCGACCCCGATCCGCACGAGCGCAAAGGTCGCGAGGAGCCCGACGAGCAGCCCGGCTCCCCCGCCGAGCAGGCCGACGACGACGCCCTCCTTCGCGACGGCGCGACGCTGCGATCGCGCCGTCGAACCGATCAGGCGGAGCAGCGCGATCGTCCTCGTCCGCCCGGCGACGATCGTCGCGAACGTGTTCGCCGTGACGATCGCACCGACGTACACCGCCAACGAGACGAACACGGCGGCCGCGAGGATGAGCATGATCACCACGGTGCCGCTGGAACCCGTCACGTCGTCGGCCAGGATGAAGGTGGAGAGCACACTCGTGACCATGAGCAACAGGACGCCGAACGAGGCACTCAGCGTCGCGACGAGGAGGCTCGCGCGATGCTCGCGGGCCCGGGGGCGGAGGTCTACCCGGCTCATGCCGCACGCTCCATGCCGAGCATGAGCGCTGAGATCTGCTCGGCGGTCGATCGGGGACGGTCCTCGACGACCCGGCCGTCCGCGAGGAACACGATCCGGTCCGCGTAGCTCGCGGCGATCGGGTCGTGCGTCACCATCGCGATGCTCTGCCCGTATTCGGTGCTGGCCGCCGCCAGCAGGGCCAGGACGCTCCGCCCGGTGCGCGAGTCGAGGTTGCCGGTCGGTTCGTCCGCGAAGAGGAGCTCGGGTCGCGTCGCGAGGGCACGCGCGATCGCGACGCGCTGCTGCTGTCCGCCCGAGAGTTCGTGCGGGCGGTGCCCGAGTCGGGAGGCGAGTCCGAGCGTGCTCACGAGCACGTCGATCCAGCTCTGCTCCTCACCGGTCGGACGGCGGGCGTCGAGCTCGAAGGGCAGCCGGATGTTGGCCGCGACGTCGAGCGTCGGCACCAGGTTGAACGCCTGGAACACGAAGCCGACACGACGCCGACGGAGGATCGTGAGCTGCCCGTCGTCGAGGTCCGTGATGTCCTGGTCACCGAGGCGCACCCGGCCAGCTGTGGCCTGGTCGAGGCCGGCCATGATGTGCATGAGCGTCGACTTGCCCGAGCCGCTCGGGCCCATGATGGCGGTGAACCGGCCCCGCTCGATCTCGAGGTCGACGCCGTCGAGGGCGACGACCTGGTTGTCGGCGGGTCCGTAGCTCTTCCTGAGTCCGTGGACGCTGGCGACGACGGACGGCTGTGCTGAAGTGGTCATACTCCGAAGCTACGGAGTGAGGTGCCGGGTGCGCGTCGGGCGCACGAGCGACCCTGGTACATCCTGGGGATGATCCTCGATCACTCCGCGGGTGCGTGCTGGACCGCGGTCAGACCAAGCCGTGTTCGAAGGCGAACACGACGAGCTGGACCCGGTCGCGCACCTCGAGCTTCGCGAAGATCCGGCTGATGTGGGTCTTCACGGTCGCCTCGCTGAGGAACTCGGCAGCGGCGATCTCGGAGTTGCTCAGCCCGCGCGCCGCGAGGAGGAAGATCTCGCGCTCGCGCGCCGTGAGCTCGGCATACCGCTGCGGTGCGGCCGGAGCGGCCGGCGCCTGCTGGAAGTGTTCGAACAGCTCGCGGGTGGCCGACGCGGCGATGACCGCGTTCCCGGCATGGACGGTGCGGATCGCTGCGAGCAGGAACTCCGGCTCCGCGTCCTTGAGCAGGAACCCGCTCGCGCCGGCTCGGATGGCCGTCGCGGCCGCCTCGTCGAGGTCGAAGGTGGTCAGCACGACGATCCGAGGCCGCTCGCCCCCGCGCGCGTCCGCCTCAGCCAGGATCGTCTTCGTCGCCTCGATCCCGTCCATGACCGGCATGCGGACGTCCATGAGGATGACCTGCGGACGTGTCCGTGCGGCCAGCTCGACCGCTTGACGCCCATCGGAGGCCTCGCCGACGACGCGGAGGTCCGGCTGCGAACCGATGAGCATGCGGATCCCGCCTCGGAACAGCGCCTGGTCGTCGACCAGCGCGATCGTGATCGCCCCCGCTGCCGTCGCATCACTCGGATCGGTCATCTCGTCACTCCCACCGTCGCGTACGGGATCGATGCGTAGACGGTGAAGAGACCGTCCACCAGGGTCGTCCCGAACCTGCCGCCTGCCAGCGTAGCGCGCTCGTTCATCCCGGCGAGTCCGTGCCCCGTGCCGGCCTTCGGCGGTTCGACCTTGGCCCGGTTGACGACCCAGAGCTGCAGCTCGGGTCCGGTCCAGTCGAGGTGGACGTCGATCGGCCCCCGATGGTCGCCGTGTCGGAGCGCGTTCGTGAGCGCTTCCTGGATGATCCGGTAGACGGCGAGCTGCGAACCGGTCGCCACCGGTCGTTCCTGACCGTGGCTCTGGACCACCACGTCCAGTCCGGCTCCTCGCAACTGCTCGTAGAGCCGGTCGAGGTCGGCCATGACCGGCTGCGGGCCCTCGGTCTGTTGGAATCGCAATTGCGCGAGCAACACCCGGACGTCGGCGAGGGCCTCGCGGGAGATGCTCGAGATCGTCCGCAACGCCTGGTCGGCCGAGTCCGGGTCTGCGGCCAGCGCATATCGGGCACCGTCGGCCTGCGCGATGACCACGGCGAGGGAGTGTGCCACCACGTCGTGCATGTCGCGCGCGATCCGGTTGCGCTCCTGCTCGACCGCGACGTCGCGCTCGGCCAGGAGCTGCGCCTGTCGGCTCTCGCGGGCGAGCCGCCAGGTGCGCATGAGGACACCTGCGGTCCAAGCGAGGCCGAAGAAGGCGGCGAACGCGAGGAACATGAACAGCCCGACCGTCACCTGCGCGACCGGTGTCATGTCGTTCGCCAGACCGAAGGTGCTGATCTCAGCGGAGAGGTTGGAGGTCCAGCTCGGGACGACGATCACATAGAACGCGATGAGCGCGGCTCCGACGAACGCGGAGGCGAAGGAGATCCAGCGCAGGGCCCGTCCGCCGTAACTCGCCGCCGCGTAGAGCACGACCGGGATCGCGAAGTTCGCGGGATCGGGTGCCAGGAGGAGCAGCATCTGCGCCAGCGCCGTGAACCAGGCGATGGCGAGGGAGATCCCGGGAGCCAGGCGGCGGAGGGCGAGCGCCACGCACATGCCGAGCAGGACGATGACGTACTGGGTCGGACGAGCGGCGTATGCCGCGAACGTGACGAGGAACAGCACCGAGGGCAGCGCGATGTCGAGGGCCAGTTGGCCGGGTCGGAGCGAGCGGAGCATCCACTAACCGTACGACCTGGCGGCCGGTCACCCGGTCCTCGCGCAGGAAGATCATCCTCCGGGTGTACGCCGGAGGACAGCACTGCGCCGGGCCGACCCGAAGGCCTGCCCGGCGCAGCGAGGTCGTCAGATGGAGGCCAGTTCCCGCGTCTCGACCTGCGTGCGGACAGCCCGGTTGACCGCCGAGACGACGGCCTTGAGCGAGGCCGTGGCGATGTCGCCGTCGATGCCGACGCCCCAGAGGCGCTGGTCGTTCACCTGGAGCTCGACGTAGGCGGCCGCCTCGGCGTCGCCTCCGGCGCTCAGCGTGTGCTCGACGTAGTCGTACAGCGTGACCTCGATGCCGCGCCCGGAGAGCAGGTTGAGGAAGGCCGCGATCGGGCCGTTGCCGGTCGAGGTGCGCTCCTCGACCTGCTCGCCGTCGCGAAGGGCGACCTCGAGGACCACGGTGCCGGCGAGATCGCTCGACGTCTTCGTGGACTGCAGTTCGAATCGACCCCACTTGGCATCCGCGACCGCTGCCGGAAGGTACTCGTCCTGGAAGATCGACCAGATCTGACCGCTCGTCACCTCGCCACCCTCGGCGTCGGTCTTCGCCTGGACGACGCCGGAGAACTCGATCTGCAGGCGACGCGGCAGGTCGATCGCGTGATCGGTCTTGAGCAGGTAGGCGACGCCGCCCTTGCCCGACTGCGAGTTCACGCGGATGACCGCTTCGTAGCTGCGCCCGAGGTCCTGCGGATCGACGGGCAGGTACGGCACGGCCCATTCGAGGTCGGCGACGTCCTTTCCCTGGGAGACGGCGTCGACGGACATCGCCTCGAAGCCCTTCTTGATCGCGTCCTGGTGCGAACCGCTGAAGGCCGTGAAGACGAGGTCGCCCGCCCACGGGCTCCGCTCGTGCACCGGCAGCTGGTTGCAGTGCTCGGCCGTCCGCTTGACCTCGTCGATGTCGCTGAAGTCGATCTGCGGGTCGACACCCTGCGTGAACATGTTGATGCCGAGCGCGACGAGGTCGACGTTGCCGGTGCGCTCACCGTTCCCGAAGAGGCACCCCTCGATCCGGTCGGCACCGGCCAGGTAGCCGAGCTCGGCTGCCGCGATCGCGGTCCCGCGGTCGTTGTGCGGGTGCAGCGAGATGATGATGTTCTCGCGGTTGGCCAGGTTGCGGCTCATCCACTCGATCGAGTCCGCGTAGACGTTCGGCGAGGCCATCTCGACCGTCGACGGCAGGTTGATGATGACCTTGCGGTCGGGGGTCGCCTCGAGGACCTCGACCACCTGGTTGCAGATGTCGACGGCGAACTCGAGCTCGGTACCGGTGTAGCTCTCCGGCGAGTACTCGTAGTAGATCTGCGTCCCGGGGACGGTCGACTCCATCTCGCGACACTTCCGGGCGCCGTGGAGGGCGAGGTCGATGATGCCCTGCTTGTCGCTGCGGAACACGACGTCGCGCTGCAGGATGCTCGTCGAGTTGTACAGGTGCACGATCGCCTGCTTCGCGCCGCGCAGCGACTCGTAGGTGCGTTCGATGAGGTGGTCGCGTGCCTGGGTCAGCACCTGGATGGTGACGTCCTCGGGGATCGCACCCTCGTCGATGAGGCTGCGGACGAAGTCGAAGTCGGTCTGGCTCGCGCTCGGGAACCCGACCTCGATCTCCTTGTATCCCATCTTCACGAGCAGGTCGAACATGATGCGCTTGCGCTCCGGGCTCATCGGGTCGATGAGGGCCTGGTTGCCGTCGCGGAGGTCGACGGCGCACCAGCGCGGGGCCTCGGTGATCCGACGGTCAGGCCAGGTGCGGTCGGGCAGCGAGACGGCGAACTGGTCCTGGTAGGCGCGGTAGCGATGGACCGGCATGCCTGATGGGGTCTGGGTGTTCTTCATGATCCTGGGATCTCCTCGTGGGATTGGGGGTGAGCCAATGACGAACTCCGCGACGAGGGAGGCCTGGAACTAGGACTCGTCGCGGCAGCTAAGGAGGAGCAGACCGGAGAACACGTCGTCAGCATAGCACTCCCCCGCGCGGCCGATCAGGTGACCAACGAGGCGAGGTCTCGCACGGACACGTCCGGGAGGTACGCGCGCCCGACCGCGATGCCGATCGCCGGCAGGGTCAGCGGGTCAGCGTAGCCGAGGACGAGCGGACGCTCCTCCGGCTGGAACTTCCCCTTGAAGGCGAGGAGCGAGCGGAACCCGTACACGGGTTCGAGCACGTTCCCGAGGTAGGTCAGGACGCGGTCGATCCCGTCCGTCTCCGGCTGCTCGGTGCTCCTCGAGCGAGCGAGTGGAGCCCCGGAGAGGCTCATCTCCTCGATGCCGTCCTCCTTGAACCGAGCGGCGGCCTCGGCGATGAGGAACTCCATGACGCCGTTCATGCCATCCGTCCGACGCCGCATGAAGTCGAGGGTCCAACCGACCAGCTCACCATCGCGCCGCACCGGGAGCCAGCTCGTGACACCGTGCAGCCGTCCTTGCTCGTCGACCGCGAGCAGGAGCCGGACCTCCTCGTCGACGAGCTCGTCGATCCCACCGAGGGTGAACCCCATCTCG
This sequence comes from Plantibacter sp. CFBP 13570, assembly GCF_014841395.1. Classification (NCBI taxonomy): domain Bacteria; kingdom Bacillati; phylum Actinomycetota; class Actinomycetes; order Micrococcales; family Microbacteriaceae; genus Plantibacter; species Plantibacter sp. CFBP 13570. The sequence goes on from NZ_JACYTW010000004.1 coordinate 129,102, forward strand.
GGCAGCTTCCGCTCGGCGACCCACTCCTCGGAGATCTCGGCGATCTGCGCCGCGAGCCCGACGCCGAGCGCCCCGTAGGTCGACCAGACAGCGGTGATCCCCGCACGATCGGCTCGGTTCACGGAGGATCTGATGTCCTGCCAGCGCTTGCCGACCATGCTCCAGCCCTGCGGGTGCAGGACCGTCTCCTCGGCGACCTGCACGGTGCGCCAACCGATCCGGTGGAGCGCTCCTGCGGTCTGCTCGTCCACGCTGTACAACGCCACCGTCAGGCCCGAGTCCTCACAGTGCTCGATGAACCGCTCGAGCACTCCCTGCTCGTGGCGGTGCATCCCGAAGAATCCGCCCGTGGTGACCGCGACCCCGGCGACGATCCGATAGGCGATGCCAGCGTTGCGCTCCGGGTCGAACCAGGTGAGGTTGCCCGGCCAGGTGGCCATGTGCCCGATGGAGTCGCTGCCCTCGGCCAGGAGCTCGCGCAGGCGGCGCTCGTCGGCCGGCGCGATGGCGTTCGCGACCCGGCTCAGCGGCCAGACCGCGCCGAGCAGGATGATGCTCCACCAGACGGGTCCGACGGCGTGGAACACCACGCCGGTGAGCGGGGCGACCGGCACGAAGCCCGGGAGGACGTTCCGCAGGTACGCGGCGGGGACGAAACGCTCCGGCGCCGCACGGAGGACCTCCCACACGTCGGGCCTCGGCGAGAATCCTCCGGGTTGCAGCAGCGCGACGACGACGAAGAGCGCGGCGAGCACGACCCACGACGCGCCGACCAGGGCGAGATACCCCCAGGCGCTGCGTCGGGTGGCCCGCACGGGGAACCCACGACGGAGCACGACCAGGAGCGCCGCCACGACGAGCGGCAGCAGGATCGCCGCCCACAGTGCTATCGCGATCTCGACGGACCGCTGCTGCGCACCGTGCCCCGTCCCGAGCAACGACGAGGGGTGTCCCGTCGGGTGGAGTCGCACCCCCGCCCCGAGCGACAGCGCACTCAGGACGGCGAAGGACACCATGATCGCCGTGGCGAACCAGACCGCGAACCGTCTGCCGCGGAGCAGGCCCCACGCCGCGAAGAGCAGGGCGATCATGGGGACCACCGACAAGAGCACCGCTCCGAAGCCGTCGACGCGCACCAGCGTGAGGTCGCGCAGGCACTGTGCTGACACGCCGACCGTGCGGCATTGCCCGATGACCTGTCCGGCGTCCGGGATGTTCTGTTCGAGCAGGAGCACGAGCGGCGCGAGCGGACCGAGGTGCCGGCCGGACAGGAAGGTGATGAGCGGTCCGACGCCCATCATCGCGACCACTGACGCCAGGAGTACCCGGGTCTCGTGGTGCGAGCTCCGCACGCGTCGCACCGACGGGGTGGCCCCGGCGAGCACGATCCCGAGCAGGACGCCGACCAGCGCTGCGAACAGTCGCGCGAGATCCTGCGGGAGTCCCGAGTACAGCAGCACGATCAGCGCACCGACGACGACGAACGCGCGGATCCGTCGACGCCAGAGCGGCCCGTGGAACGCACTCGACGCGGCGAGGGCGCCGAGCGCGCCGGCCACGGGGTCGAATGCCACGATGCGGGCGACCTCGCCGCTCCAGAACTCGCCGCCGAGCGTGCCCAGGAGTTGGAGCCCGATGGCGAGCGCGTTCCCGGCGACCGCGGTCACGAGCACCGCCAGGAGCGTCTTGGCGGCGCCGAACCGTCGCTCGGCGAGCACCAGTGCGGGGACGCCGATCAGCAGGAAGGCGAGGAGGCCGAGCACCCCGTCGGTTCCCAGGGCGCCGGTCAGGAGTGCCCACCAGTGCCCGTCGACCACGACCTGCTCGTACCCCACGCCCGCCGCCTCACGGATCGCCGACCGCCAGGCCGGCGTCGCCACCGGCGGCGTCCGCCACACGAACGCACTGACCACGAGCACCAGCCCCGTGATCCCGATGCTCATCGGCACCGATCGGATCACGCCGGTCACGAGTCGACCGAACGGCGTCGCCCTCCCCGCGCGCATCAGGCGAGCCCGAATCGTGCGGCGATCACGGGGAGCGCTCGCTCGAACACCGTGTGCACGGTGTGCCAGTCGTGCGCCGTCCCGTCGGAGACGAAGGTCGTCGTCCGCATGCCGGCGGCCGAGGCCATCGCGGCGACCCGCCGGACGCCGGGACCGTAGCGGCTGTCGTCGCTGCCGTAGCCGAAGACACCGACGGTGTCCGCGTACGGGGTGTGTGCGGCGAGGATCGCGGAGGGGGCTGCAGCCTCGTACGCCGTCGCCGACCCGCCGAAGCCCTGTGCGATCGTCGTCGGTCCGATGGACGGGACGACCTCCCCCGAGATGTCGAGGATGCCGCCGTAGCGTTCGGGGTGCGCGGCGCCGAGCTGGATGGAACAGGTCCCTCCCTGCGAGAAGCCGGCGATGAACCAGTCCGTCCGCGATGCGGACACCGGGAGGTGCGCCGAGATCCACGCGGGGACGTCGACCGTGAGGTAGCTCGCCGAGTTGCCGAGCGGCCCGTCGACGCACATCGGGTTGCGGTCCGGAGCGCCGAGCTGGTCGGGCACGACCACGATCGGTGCGAGACCCGCATGCGAGGCGGCGAAGCGGTCGAGGATCCCGGCGATCCCAGCCGACGCGAACAGGTCGGCCGGTTCTCCCGGCTGACCGCTGAACGCCTCGATGACGGGCAGTGCCGGCGGGTGTGCGGCCAGGGCGGCCGGTGGCAGGTAGACGAGCGCGTCCCGGTGGGCGAACCCGGAGGTCGTCGCCGGGATGTCCACGTGTTCGACCCGCCCGCCGCTTGGCAGATCGGCGGGTCGTTGCCACGTCGTCGTCGTCCCCCGGGCGGCAGGCAGGGCCGAGAACGACTGGTACGGGCTGATCCCCAGAGCCGCCCGCACCGTCGCGAACTCACCGAAGTCCTGGTTCACACCGACTGCCCCGATGAGCAGGAAGACCGGGACCGCGAGGCTTGCCACGACGACCCGCCACGCCCTGGTCCGGACGATCGCGGCGATCGCGAGGGCAGCACCGGCGAACCCGACCGCCGCCCACGCACGGGTGACCGGCGTCAGTTCGATCCCGAAGACGTCGAGCACGTCACCGAGCAACCAGGCCGTGGCATAGGCGAGGAGCGCCCCACCGCTCGCCACGAGCAGCATCGTCAGCCAGCCGCGAACCGTTCGGCGCCCGGTCAACAGGATGATCGCCAGGAGGACGGCGGCACCGCCGACCCAGACGAGGAGCTCCGGACGATCCAGCCTGATGGCCAGCAACCAGTCGAACACTCGGACTCCTTCTCGCGACCCCGAGGAACAGTATGTCCGCGCGCTCGCGAGCCTGTCGGCCAGATGACGGGTTCCACAGCGGGCCCAAAGCAGACACGCAAGTCACGTTCAGGTAACGGAGACCCCCCGCACGGATCCGCACGGGCCCACAGCGCCGACGGTCGACCGGATCCGGGTCAGAATCCCAGGCGACCGAGCAGTTTCGGGTCGCGCTGCCAGTCCTTCGCGACCTTGACGCGGATGGAGAGGAAGACCCTCGATCCGACGAGTGGCTCGATCCCGGCGCGGGCCCGGGCCCCGACGTCGCGGAGCCTGGAGCCGCCCTTCCCGATGATGATCGCCTTCTGGCTGTCGCGCTCCACGAACACGTTCGCGTAGATGTCGAGCAGGTCGGTCCCCTCGCGCGGGATCATGTCGTCGATCGTCACCGCGAGCGAGTGGGGCAGCTCGTCCTGGACGCCCTCGAGCGCGGCCTCACGGATGAGCTCGGACACGCGGTCGACGACGGTCTCGTCGGTGGTGGCCTCGGTCGGGTAGAGGCGTTCCGAGAGCGGCATGAGCTTCGTCACCTCGGTGACGAGGATGTCGAGCTGGTCGTCGGTCACCGCGGACAGCGGGATGACCGCGTCCCAGTCCCGGAGCTCCGAGATCGCGAGCAACTGCTCGGCGATCGTCGTCCGGCTGGCGGTGTCGGTCTTCGTGACGATCGCCACCTTCTTGGCGCGCGGGAAGCCGTCGAGCGACTCGTTGATGAAGCGGTCGCCGGGACCGACCTTCTCGTTGGCGGGGATGCAGAACCCGATGACGTCGACGTCGGAGAGGGTGGACTGCACGAGGTCGTTCAGCCGCTGGCCGAGCAGGGTGCGCGGGCGGTGGATGCCGGGGGTGTCGACGACGATGAGCTGGCCGTGGTCGCGGTGCACGACCCCGCGGATCGCGCGACGCGTGGTCTGCGGCTTCGAGCTCGTGATCGCGACCTTCTCACCGACGAGGGCGTTGGTCAGCGTGGACTTGCCGACGTTCGGACGCCCGACGAAGGACACGAACCCCGCTCGGAAGTCGGACGGAGGGGTGGTGTCGTTCATGGGTGCTCCCGGTGGTCGGTGGACGCCTGCTGGGCGTCCTGCAGCTGGTCGTCGCGCTGGGCGATGACGGTGAGGATGCGTCCCCGCCGCCCCTCGACGCGCTCGGCGGTGAGTTCGAGGCCGTTGGTCGACACCGTCGATCCGACGACGGGCAGCCGACCGAGGGCTTTCGCGAGGAGGCCGCCGACGGAGTCGACGTCGTCGTCGTCGAGTTCGAGGCCGAACAACTCCCCCAGCTCGTCGACCGGCAGGCGGGCGTCGACCCGGAACCGTCCGTCGTGCAGATCGGTGATCTCGGGGGTGTCGGTGTCGTACTCGTCGGAGATGTCGCCGACGAGTTCCTCGATGAGGTCCTCGAGGGTCACGAGACCGGAGATGCCGCCGTACTCGTCGACGACCATCGCGATGTGGTTGGACTCCTTCTGCATCTGCTGCAGGAGCGAATCGGCCTTCTTGGACTCGGGGACGAAGCTCGCCGGCCGCAGGAGCGGCTCGATCGAGCCCACCTCGGTGACGCCGTCGCCACCGAACATCGCTCGCACCAGGTCCTTCAGGTACAGGATGCCGACCAGGTCGTCGATGTCGCCGTCGCTGACGGGCGCCCTCGAGATCCCCGTCTCCAGGAACACCTCGAGCGCCTCGCGGACACTGAGATCGCGCTGCAAACTCACGAGGTCGGTGCGCGGGATCATCACCTCGCGGACGAGCGTCTCGTTGAACTCGAAGATCGAGTGGATGAGCTCGCGGTCGTCCTCCTCGAGGACCGAGTGCGCCGCGGCCTCGTCGACCATGCTCAGCAGTTGCTCCTCCGAGGTGAAGGAGACCGAACGGGGCAGCCCCGGGGTCACCCGGTTGCCCAGGGAGACGAGGACGTTCGCGACCGGGCCGAGAACCACGCGTGCGGCGCGGATGGCGGGAGCGCTGAAGCGCAGCACTGCGCTCGCGTGGGTCCGCCCGACGCCTCGGGGGCTCGCGCCGACGAGCACGAAGGAGGTCCCGGTCATGATGACGACCGCGAGGACGAGGACGACCCACAACTCGTCGATCGACGAGGCCAGTGCGAGGGTGACGAGGACGGCGGCCGTGGTCTCGGCCAGGATCCGGATGAAGTTGATCGCGTTGACGTGCGCACCCGGATCGGCTGCGATGGCGCGGAGCGCGGATCCCGAGCGGGCGCCCTCTGCCAGGTCGAGGATGTCCGCGCCCGACTGGACGCCGATCGCGGCGTCGGCTGCGGCCATGAGACCCGCGAACGCGACGAGCAGGAACGCGACGATGACGAAGACGGCGACGAGGGACATCAGCTGGTGCGTCGTCTCTCCTGGAGCGCGAAGGCGAGGAGGATGTCCCGCTGGATGCCGAACATCTCCTTCTCCTCGTCGGGCTCCGCGTGGTCGTACCCGAGGAGGTGGAGCACACCGTGGCAGGTGAGGAGCTGGAGTTCGTCCATCGTCGAGTGCTTCGCGGCGGCCGCCTGCGTCTCGGCGACCTGCGGGCAGAGCACGATGTCGCCGAGCAGCCCGGGCGGCGTCGGGTTCTCCTCGGTGCCGGGACGGAGCTCGTCCATCGGGAAGCTCAGGACGTCGGTCGGTCCCGGCTCGTCCATCCACTGGACGTGCAACTGCTCCATGGCGCCCTCGTCGACCAGGACGATGGCGAGCTCGGCATCGGGGCTCACGTGCATCGCGTCGAGCGCGAACGACGCCAGGGCGAGGATGCGCGATTCGTCGACGGCGACGCCGGACTCGTTGTTGATCTCGATGGTCATGAGCGTCCTCGCTTCGGCTGGTGGTCTCTGGCTGCGCCGCGACGCTCGGCACGGTTGGCGAACTCGGCGGCCTGCTCGCGCTCGAACCGCTGCGCCTGTCGGACGGCGTCGTACTCGCCGTAGGCGTCGACGATCCGACCGACGAGGGTGTGGCGGACGACGTCCTCGCTCGTGAGGTGGGCGAAGTGGATGTCGTCGACGTCCTTGAGCACGCGGGTCACGAGTCGCAGGCCGGACGCGCCGGTCGGCAGGTCGATCTGCGTGACGTCGCCGGTCACGACGATCTTGGACCCGAACCCGAGCCGGGTGAGGAACATCTTCATCTGCTCGGGTGTGGTGTTCTGCGCCTCGTCGAGGACGATGAACGAGTCGTTGAGCGTCCGGCCGCGCATGTAGGCGAGCGGTGCGACCTCGATCGTGCCGGCCGCGAGGAGCTTCGGGACGATCTCCGGGTCCATCATCTCGTTGAGCGCGTCGTAGAGCGGACGCAGGTACGGGTCGATCTTGTCCGTCAGCGTGCCCGGGAGGTACCCGAGTCGCTCGCCGGCCTCGACGGCCGGGCGCGTCAGGATAATCCGGTTGACCTCCTTGCGCTGCAGGGCCTGCACCGCCTTCGCCATCGCGAGGTACGTCTTGCCGGTACCGGCGGGGCCGATACCGAACACGATCGTGTTCTCGTCGATCGCGTCGACGTACGCTCGCTGCCCGACGGTCTTCGCTTTGATCGTCTTGCCGCGCGAGGTGAGGATGACCTGCCCGAGCACCTCCGACGGGGAGGCCGAGCCGTCCTGCCCGAGCATACGGGCGGAGGTGCTGACCTCCGCCGGCCCCGGGTCGTGTCCTTCTCGGACCATGGTGATGAGTTCCTCTACGAGTCGTCTGGCGGCGTCGGCCTGCGGCGCCGGGCCGGTGATGGTGATCTCATTGCCGCGCACGTGCACCGAGACACCGGGGTGTTCGCGCTCGACGGTCGTCAGGAGTCGGTCCTGTGGACCGAGGAGACGGACCATGGCGAGCCCGTCCACCAGGAGGACGTGCTCGACCTCCTCCGTCCGCGCCGCAGCGGGGCGGTCCGGGTTCGAGGACTCAGGCTCCGCCAAGGGTGCCCTCCTGCAGGGAGCCGCCGAGGACATGCGCGTGCACGTGGAAGACCGTCTGCCCGGCGGACTCACCGGTGTTGAAGACGAGTCGGAACTCGCCCCCGGTGTGCTCCTTCGCGAGCGACGACGCCACCTCGACCATTTCCGCGAGCAAGGAGGGGTCGCCAGCGGCCAACTCCACGACGTCGCGGTACTCGGCGGTCTTCGGGACGACGAGGAGGTGCACGGGCGCCTGCGGTGCGATGTCGGCGAACGCGATCACCCGATCGGTCTCGGCGAGGAGGGTCGTCGGGATCTCCCCCGACACGATGCGGCTGAATACCGACGGTGCTTCACTCATGTCCACCAGTCTAAGGTTCGTGGCGACCTCATGCGCGGGCTGGTGGATCGTCACCACCGACCGAGCAGCACGTTGAGCGCGGCGATCGCCGCCGGTCCTGCCGTCGAGGTGCGCAGGACGCCCGAGCCGATCCGGACCTCGATCGCGCCGGCCGCTTCGAGCCGCTCGCGCTCCGCCGGCGAAATGCCGCCCTCCGGACCGACGACGAGGACGAGTTCCTCGGCGAGCAGTGCCGACGGGTCGAGCTCCGAGAGCGCGAGTGCCGCGCTGGGTTCGAGCAGGAGGACGGTCCGGCCTGCGACGATCGTGGCGAGACCACGGGTGTCGACGACCTCGGCCACCTCGGGCACCCGGGCGCGGATCGACTGCTTCGACGCCTCGCGCACGATGAGCTGCCAGCGCGCACGGCCCTTGACCGCTTTGTCGCCCTGCCACCTGGAGATGCTGCGCTCTGCGCCCCAGGGGACGATGCGGTCGACACCCAGCTCGGTCGCCGCCTGGATGGCGAGTTCGTCGCGATCGCCCTTGGCCAGCGCCTGCACGAGGACGAGCCCGGGACGGTTCTCCGGGTGCACCACGACCGATTCGACGCGGATCTCCAACTCGCCCGGCTCGCTTCGCACGACCGGTCCGGTCGCGATCAGGCCCCGGCCGTTGCCGATCGAAGTCGTCTCGCCGACCCGCAGCCGACTCACGGCGACGGCGTGCTTCGCCTCGGGCCCGCGGAGGGTCACCGAGTCTCCGACACCGGTCGATTCGAGATCCTCGCGGAGGTACAGCGAACTCATCTCAACCGACGCCGTGGAAACGGTCGCGGATCTTCGCGAACAGGCCCTGCTGGAACTGCGCGAGCGCCGGAGCACCCTGGCGTCGTCCCGAGGCGAAGCTCTTGATCAGCTCGCGCTCACGGTGGTCGAGCTTCGTCGGGGTGACGACCTGGACGCCGATCTTGAGGTCGCCCCGGCTGTTCCCGCGGAGGCGGGTGACGCCGCGGTCCTTGACCGTGATGACCTCAGAGCTCTGCACGCCCGGCCGCAGCTCGACCTCGACGTCGCCGTCGAGCGCGTGGACGGTGACCTGGCGGCCGAGGATGGCGTCGGTCATCGGGACTTCGAGCGTGCACAGCAGGTCGTCGCCGTCGCGGCTGAAGACGTCGTGGTGCTTGACCTTCATCTCGAGGTAGAGGTCGCCGTTCGGGCCGCCGGCCGGGCCGACCTCGCCACTCCCCGGCATCTGCAGACGCAGACCGGTGTCGACGCCGGCCGGGATGTCGACCGACACGGTGCGGCGGGCACGGAGCCGACCCTGACCCTGGCAGGTGACGCACGGCGTCGCGATGATCGTGCCGTAGCCGCGGCAGGTGCCGCAGGGTGCCGACGTCATGACGTTGCCGAGCAGCGAGCGGACGGCCCGCTGGATGGAGCCGGTGCCGTGACAGATGTCGCAGGTCACCGGTGAAGTACCGGGCTGGCAGCAGGAGCCGTTGCAGGTGCTGCAGAGCACGGCGGTGTCGACCTCGAGGTCGCGGTGGGTGCCGAAGATGACCTCGTCGAGGTCGAGCTCGACGCGCAACAGGGCGTCCTCGCCGCGTGCGCGGCGGGACTTGGGTCCGCGCTGCTGGCCGCCACCGCCGAAGAAGGTGTCGAAGATGTCGCCGAAGCCGCCGAACCCGGCGTCGCCGCCACCGAACCCACCAGCCTGCGGACCGAGGTCGTACTGCTGGCGCTGCTTGGGGTCGCTCAGCACGTCGTAGGCGTGCGTGACCTCCTTGAACCGTTCCGAGGCGTCGGAACCCGGGTTCACGTCGGGGTGCAGTTCGCGTGCGAGGCGGCGGTACGCCTTCTTGATCTCTTCGGGCGTCGCCTCCTTGGCGACACCGAGTGCTGCGTAGTGGTCGGGGTAGTCAGCCACTGAGGGCCTTTCGTTCGAGGTGCGGAAGGTGTTGGGGGACGCGACGAGGATGCGTCACTCGGCGTCGAGGATGCGCGAGAGGTACCTGGCGACGGCGCGGACCGCAGCCATGTTGCTCGCGTAGTCCATTCTCGTGGGGCCGAGGACGCCGAGCCGGGCGATTTCGCCACCAGAGGAACGGTAGTTCCCGGCGAGGACACTCGTGGTCTCGAGGCCGAACGACGCGTTCTCCCGCCCGATGCTGGCGACCACGCTGTCGCGTTCGGACTCCATCTCACCGAAGAGCCGAAGCAGCACGACCTGCTGCTCGATGGCGTCCAGGACCGGATAGATGCTGCCGGGGAAGTCGTCCTCGGTGCGGGCGAGGTTGGCGGCACCGGCCATGACGAGGCGGTCCTGGCGCTGCGCCGACAGCTGCTCGCGCACCGCGTCGACGATGCGGACGGCCGCCGCGCGATCGAGGTCGGCGATGTCGGCTGGGACGTCGCCGATCGCGTCGTGGGCGTCGAGGAGTGGACGGCCCGCGACCGCCTCGTTGCACAGCGAGCGGAGCCGCGAGATGAGGTCGTCGTCGACCGGGCTCTCCGTCTCGATGAGCCGCTGCTCGACGCGGCCGTTGTCGAGGATGATGACCGCGAGCACACGGTTCGGGGTGACGCTCACCAACTCGAGATGCCGGACGCGTGCCCGGGAGAACATCGGGTACTGGACGAGCGCGACCTGGTTCGTCAGCTGCGAGAGCAGCCGCACCGTGCGGTGCAGGACCTCGTCGAGGTCGCCGGACGCGCCGAGGAAGGTCTCGATCGCCGTCCGTTGGGCGTTGTTCAGCGGACGGCGATCGGCCAGGTGGTCGACGAACATCCGGTAACCCTTGTCGGTGGGCACCCGGCCGGAAGAGGTGTGGGGAGCTGCGATGAGCTCTTCGTCCTCGAGCTGCGCCATGTCGTTGCGGATGGTGGCTGCGGAGACCCCGAAGGAGTGGCGGTCGACGATCGTCTTGGAACCGACGGGCTCGCGCGAGGCGACGTAGTCCTGCACGATGACGCGGAGCACTTCGAGACCGCGATCCGACACCATCTCGATCTCCTCCCGTCATCCACCCCGGAGCGCCGACCATCAGCACTCGAAGACCCTGACTGCCAATCATATCGTGGCCTCCGCGCGGCCGTCCCTTGCGCGGCCCCGTGCCGCGGGAATACCGTTGGCCGCAGGCGTGGGTCCCTGATGAGCAACACCTGGTGCGATACGCTCAGCTGGACCAATTGAATATCACTCTCCGTGAAAGGTGCGAAGATGTCCGATCCGAACGCTCAGCCGCCCGTCGACCCAGCGAAGGGCGGGTCGGTTCCGCCTGCAGGAGACGGCGCAACGCCCCCTCCCGCAGCTCCGCAGCAGCCGCCCGCAGGCGCCTACCCGCCCCCGCCCGCCGGTGGCTACGCGCC